>CAZYAH010000092.1:0-7818 GCA_964645595.1 uncultured Alicyclobacillaceae bacterium
ACTTGTCGAGCGTCAGGCCGCATTCGAAGCCCTGCGCCACTTCGCGCACGTCGTCTTTAAACCGCTTGAGCGTCTCGAGACTGCCTTCGTACACGACCACGCCGTCGCGAATGACCCGGCATTCTGCGTCGCGCGTGAGCTTGCCGTCTGTCACATAGCAGCCAGCCACCGTGCCGACTTTCGAGATGTGGAACGTCTGGCGCACTTCTGCGTGGCCGAGGACAACCTCCTTGAACGTCGGTTCGAGCATGCCTTTCATCGCAGACTGCAGTTCCTCAATCACTTCGTAAATCACGCGGTACAGCCGGATGTCCACCTTCTCGGCTTCCGCCGCGCGGCTCGCGTTTGCGTCAGGACGGACGTGGAACCCGATGATGATGGCGTTCGATGCGCTTGCCAGGGACACGTCGGACTCCGTGATGGCCCCCGCGCCGCGGTGAATGACCTTGACGCGCACGCCTTCCACTTCGATTTTCTCAATAGCCTGCACAATGGCTTCGACCGATCCCTGGACGTCGGCCTTGACAATGACGTTTAGTTCCTTGACGTTGCCTTCCTGGATATGCCGGTACAGGTCGTCCAGGGTGACTTTGGCGGTAGCCTGTTGCTGTTGCTGCAGCTTCTCCCGGTTTGCGCGCTTCTGCGCAAGGTTGCGGGCCGCCCGTTCATCGTCGTAGACCACGAACCGGTCACCAGCCGAAGGCACCTCGCTGAGCCCCAGGATCTCGACTGGCGTAGACGGCGGCGCCTCCTTGATGCGCTTGCCCATGTCGTTTTGCATTGCGCGGACGCGCCCGTACGCCGTCCCCGCCACGACGATGTCGCCCACTTTCAGCGTGCCGTTCTGGACGAGCACCGTGGCGACCGGGCCGCGACCCTTGTCCAGCTTGGCTTCAATCACCGTTCCGCGCGGACGCGCCTTCGGGTTCGCCTTGAGTTCCTGCATGTCTGCGACCAACAGGACCATCTCAAGCAGCGTGTCCAGCCCTTCCTTCTTTAAGGCGGAGATGTTCACAAAGATGGTGTCGCCGCCCCACTCTTCCGGCACCAGTCCGTGCTGAGTCAGCTCCTGCTTGACGCGGTCCGGGTTCGCGCCCGGCTTGTCAATCTTGTTGACCGCCACAATAATCGGCACGTTGGCCGCCTTGGCGTGGTTGATGGCCTCAACCGTCTGCGGCATGACGCCGTCGTCCGCGGCCACCACGAGGATGGTGACGTCCGTGACCTGCGCACCGCGCGCGCGCATCGTGGTAAACGCTTCGTGGCCCGGTGTATCCAAAAACGTGATTCGCCGATCCTGTACGTCAACCTGGTACGCGCCGATGTGTTGCGTAATACCGCCCGCTTCTGTGGAAGTGATCCGACTCTGGCGAATGGCGTCGAGC
Organism: uncultured Alicyclobacillaceae bacterium; assembly: GCA_964645595.1. GTDB lineage: Bacteria > Bacillota > Bacilli > Alicyclobacillales > Alicyclobacillaceae > Alicyclobacillus_A. The sequence goes on from CAZYAH010000092.1 coordinate 1,386, forward strand.
AGCGTGGTCTTTCCGTGGTCGACGTGTCCCATGATGGTGACCACAGGCGGCCGCGGCTGCAAGTCTTCCGGTTTGTCTTCCTCAACCAGCATGTCGAGCGCTTCTTCGTCGACCGGCTCCGCGATGGTCAGCGTGACGCCAAACTCGTCCGCAATCAGCTCCATGGCGTCGGTGTCAATCTCCTGGTTAATCGTCGCCATAATGCCGAGGAACAGGAGCTTCTTGATGATTTCGGACGGCTCCCGCTTCAACAGCTTCGCGAATTCACCGACCGTCATCGGTCCTTCTACCGTCACGCTGGTCGGCAGTTCAACCGCGCGCGACTCGTTTGCGCGGCGCTTGCCGCTTTGCCGCTTCAGTTTCTGTTCGTTGAACTCTTCACGCCGCTCGCGCGGAAATTCCGTCTTGCTGCGTTCCCGTTCCTTTTCCTTGGCCTTCGAGCTCGGGCTGACCGGCTTGGACGCGACATTCACGGCTGGTACATTGACTCTGCCACCGCCAAAACCGCCCTGTCTGCCGCCGCCAAAGCCACCTGGGCGTCCACCCGTCCTGTCTCCAAATCCGCCGCCCGGCCGATTGCCGCCACGATATCCACCAGGTCGATCCGATCCGCCGCCGGCACCTGCCCCGGACCTCGGCCGAGACCCGTAGTTGCCCTGCCCGGGTGCGCCGCTGCGGTTGCGGTTGCCTTGGCCGCCGTACCGACCGCCGCCCGCCTGTCCTGCGCCCGTTCCACCGCGCTGACCGCCGTCCGTGTAACGGTTGGGCCTATCGGAGCCGCGTCCGCTTTGGCCTTGGCCCTGTCCTTGCCCCCGCGGACCGTCGAACCGCGAGCCTGCTGTCCGTTGCGAACCGTCGTACGTCCGTCGTCCCACGTCCTGGTTGCGGCGAGTGTCGTGTCCGCCTTGTCCACTGCCGCTTGCCCGCGTGTCGCCTCCAGCTGTCGGAGAGGACGCCGGCCTGTTTCCGCCCTGCGCCTGTGGTGCGTCCGTGCGGGCAGACTTGGCCGCATCCCCAGTTCCCGCGTTGGACGTGTTGCCGCCCGCCGCATTGCCAGCCTGTCGGGTCGGGTTATTCGCGCTCTTCGCCTGTTCATCCCGAACCGGTTTGGCTTGGGGAGCCGCATTTGGACGATCCGTTCTACCGTCGCTTGTCGGCCGCGACACCGGCGCCGCGTTGTCCGCCGCCGTTTCCGCTTGCTGGCGCATGCGCTCGCGCTGGCGCTGTTTCTCGCGCAGTTCCTTCTCAACAGCGGAGGCGTGTTTCGCAGCAGCCCGCTGCTTTACGTCCGCGAAAAATTTTTCTACCTTGTTTACCATCTCTTCGTCCATAACACTCATGTGGTTGGCAACCGGAACGTCGAGGCGGTTGAGAATCGTCAAGATCTCTTTACTCGACATGTTCAGTTGCTTTGCGTATTCATACACCCGAAGTTTCGCCAAAAGCTTCACCTCCGCTATTTTCCCCAAACAACTCTTTCATCTTCGCCGCAAACCCAGCGTCCGTGAACGCAACGGCGACCGTCTGTCCCTTGCCGCACGCCGAACCCAGTTCCAGCCGGCTGAATGCGACCAACATCGGTATCTGGTAAAACGCGCACTTGTCGCGGTATTTCTTCGCCATGTTTGCCCCGGTATCCACAGCGACGACGACGAGGGTCGCAGTCTTCGACCGAATCGCCTTCATCACCGCGTCCGCGCCGACGACCGCCTTGCGCGCTCGCACGGCAAGGCCAATCCACTGCAGCGCCCGACCGTGGATCAAACCGTTCTCCACGTGTTCGCACGACTTGCCGTCAGCGGACTTCACCCGCAGGCACCGCCCTTTCCAGCGTGCGTTCCAATTCCTCGTACACTTCGTCCGGAATCGCTGTCTTGAGCGATTTCTCCAGCGACTTCCGCTTGCGGGCAGCCTTCAGGCACTCGAGTTTCTTGCACACATACACCCCGCGCCCGTTTTGCTTTCCGGTCAGATCCAGCCGAACTTCCCCTTCCGGCGTGTGCACCACGCGTATCAGTTCACGTTTTGGAAATTGCTCCTGACACCCCGCGCACTTGCGCAGCGGCACTTTCTTAGGCCGTTGCATACACACACCTCCTCAAGCTCGCGTCTGCCCCTCTTTACGGCTCGTTCAACCAGTCAGCGGACAACGTCCCAATTTCATCGTCGTCGAGTTCGTCCGGCGTCAGGCGGCCAAACATCCCCAACTCCGCTGCCTGCGTCTCGCTCTTGATGTCAATCTTCCAGGACGTAAGCTTCGCAGCGAGGCGAGCGTTCTGCCCTTCCTTGCCAATCGCCAGGGACAATTGATAATCCGGCACAATCGCGCGCGCAATCTTTTCGTCTTCGCGAATTTGCACAGACACGACCTTTGCCGGAGACAATGCATTTGCGACAAACTCAGCCGGGTCTTCACTCCACTTGACGATGTCGATTTTCTCCCCGTTGAGCTCGTTGACCACAGCTTGCACCCGCATACCGCGCGCGCCGACGCAGGCGCCAATCGGATCGACCTCCGGATTGCGAGAGTGAACCGCAATCTTTGACCGATGACCCGCTTCGCGCGCGACGGCCTTGATCTCCACAACCCCGTCGTAAATCTCCGGAACTTCCAACTCAAACAGGCGCTTGAGCAACCCCGGATGAGTGCGCGACAGAACGATTTGCGGGCCTTTCGTCGTCCGCTCCACGCGGGTAATATAGGCTTTGACCCGGTCGCCCGACTTGAACTTGTCGGTCGGCATTTGCTCCGAAACCGGCAGCACAGCCTCGGTCTGACCGAGGTCCACGTACGTTACGCGGCCGTCTTGCCGCTGAATGACACCAGTCACAATGTCTTCTTCCCGGTCGACAAACTTGCTGTAGACAATGGACCGTTCCGCTTCGCGAATGCGCTGTGTGACGACCTGTTTGGCGGTCTGCGCCGCGATTCGCCCAAAGTCGCGCGGCGTCACCTCGATGTCCACCACGTCTCCGAGCTGATACGAAGGATGGATGTCGAGCGCGGCGTCGAGAGAAATCTCGAGGCGCGTGTCCTGCGGCTCCTCGACGACCGTCTTGCGAGCGAACACTTTGACCTCGCCCGTTTCCCGGTTGATTTCCACCCGCACGTTCGGCGCTGAATTGAAGTTGCGCTTGTATCCCGAGATGAGCGCCGCTTCAATCGCTTCAATCAACGTGTCCTTGTCAATCCCCTTTTCTCTTTCGAGCTGTTCCAGAGCGTCGATGAACTCTGCGTTCATGGACGGTTGTCTCCCCCTTTCACGGTCGAGCGAATGGTTGCTAGAACTGAATGGCCAGGCGCGCCGCCGCAACTTTTTCGAGCGGAATTGCGACCGTCTTGGCAACACCCTTGTGGTTGACCTTGAGCTCGACAGACGTTCCGTCAAACGCTGTCAAAACGCCTTCAATCGCTTTACTGCCCTTGAGGTTCCCGTCAGCGAGTGGCTCGTACAGAGCAACGTGCACATACTGGCCTACCGCTCGTTCAAAGTCTGCCGGCTTCTTCAACGGACGCTCCGCGCCAGGCGACGACACTTCGAGAAAGTACGACGTCGGAATAGGGTCGACCTCGTCTAACCGCTCCGACAACTGTTCACTCACTCGGCTGCAATCCTCGATATCCACTCCGTCCGGCTTGTCAATGAACACGCGCAGGTACCAGTTGGACCCTTCCTTCTTGTACTCCACGTCAACGAGTTCCACTCCCGCAGCCTCAGCGATAGGGCGGGCGAGCCGTTCTACGATGTCGGTCACGCGCTCTTTTGGCACGAGCGCACCTCCCTTTCTTGTGTCTCGCGCGACTTGTGTGTCAACGCGAATCGCCCGAATCATGCAGCGAAGAGTGGGGATACCCCACTCTTCGCGTGACTGCATATACGAAGTCTAACGGTTTCAGTATACCACTAACCAATATACGCTGGCAAACACTTTCTGCCACCTGCGAAATTGCGGAATTTGTGCGCACGTGATATGGTGAAAGTCGGCGTCTCCCGCGACTTGTGCCAAGTCGTGGGCTGGACGTATTCAAACGAGTTTGAGGGATTGACGGATGACTAAGTACCGCGCAGAACAACTTCGCAATGTGGCCATCGTAGCGCACGTCGACCACGGGAAAACCAGCCTCGTCGACCAACTGCTGCGGCAGTCCGGACTGTTCCGGGAGAACGAAACGCTGCAGGAACGCGCAATGGATTCCAACGACATTGAACGGGAGCGAGGCATCACGATTCTCGCGAAAACGACTGCCATCCCGTACAAGGAATACAAGATCAACATTGTCGACACACCAGGACACGCCGACTTCAGCGGCGAAGTCGAACGAATTGTGAAAATGGTCGACGGCGTCCTGCTCGTTGTCGACGCGTTTGAAGGCGTCATGCCGCAGACCAAGTTTGTGCTGCAAAAGGCTTTGGCGGCCGGCTTGTCGCCGATTGTCGTGGTGAACAAGATGGACCGCCCGAACGCGCGACCGCTCGAGGTCGTGGACGAAGTGCTCGACCTGTTCATTGATCTGGGGGCGACGGAAGAGCAGTGCGACTTTCCGGTCATCTACACGTCTGCACTGCGGGGAACGGCGACAGAGGATCCGGCGGCGCCCGGCGAAAATATGCAACCACTGTTTGAAGCCATCGTCCGCTGCATCCCTGCTCCTGCCGTCGATCGCGAGGCACCCTTGCAGTGGCAGGTCACGATGTTGGACTACAACGAGTTCCTCGGCCGCATCGGCATCGGGCGCGTTGCGCGGGGAGCCGTGCAACTCGGCCAGACGGTCGCAGTGGTCAAGCGGGACGGCGCGGTGGAGCGTGCCCGCATCACCAAGTTGTTCGGCTTCGAGGGGCTCAAACGGGTTGAGATTGAACGTGCGGAAGCGGGCGACATTGTCGCCGTCGCCGGAATTGCCGAGATCACGGTGGGCGAGTCGGTCTGCGATGTCAACTGCGTAGAACCGCTGCCGCTGCTCGCCATTGACGAGCCGACCTTGCAGATGACCTTCCTCGTCAACGACAGCCCGCTGGCGGGCCGCGAGGGAACGCACGTGACGTCGCGAAAGCTCCGCGCGCGCCTGTTTGCGGAACTGGAGTCGGACGTGAGCCTGCGCGTCGAGGAAACGGAAGACGCCGACGCGTTCCTGGTCTCCAGCCGCGGCGAACTTCACCTGTCCATTCTGATTGAAAAGATGCGCCGCGAAGGCTACGAATTACAGGTGTCCAAACCGCGCGTCATCCTGAAGCGCGAGGGCGACCAACTGCTCGAGCCAATTGAACAGTTGGTGGTGGACGTGCCGTCCGACGCCGTGGGCGCGGTGATTGAAGCCCTCGGCCTGCGCAAGGCGGAAATGCAGAAGCTCGAGCCGTCCACCTCCGGCGAAACCACGCGCATCGAATTCACCGTTCCGTCGCGCGGGCTCATCGGCTTCCGAACCGAGTTCTTGACGCTCACGCGCGGCTACGGCATCATGCACCACAGTTTCATCGAGTACGGGCCGTGGCGGGGCGACGTTGTGACGCGGCGGCAAGGTGTGCTGGTCGCCATGGAGAGCGGCGTTGCCACGACGTACGCTTTGCAGAACCTCGAAGACCGCGGCGTCATGTTCATCACGCCAGGCACCGAAGTGTACGAAGGGATGATTGTCGGCGAACACAACCGCGAGAACGACCTGACCGTCAACGTCACCAAACAGAAGCACATGAGCAACGTGCGTTCCTCCACCAAGGAGGAGACGGTGAAGCTGAAGGCGCCGCGCAAACTGACCCTGGAACAGGCCATCACCTACATCGAGGACGACGAACTGTGTGAAATCACGCCGCAGAGCTTCCGCTTGCGCAAGCGCGAATTGAGCAAGAGCGAACGCGAGCGTGCGGCCAAGCGCGCCAAGCTCGGGGAGTGAACTTAGAGTTACGGCGTCCGTTCGGAAGGATCCGCCGGCTGCACAGCGAAACAACTCCTGTGCGGCGGCGGATTTGTTTGCCCGTATCTGAACCATCCGCAAAGGAGAATACCATGAACCCGTTTGCATTGCCGGAAACTGGACATTTATTGGTGATTACAGGAAACATGATGTCTGGCAAGACAGAGGAATTGATTGCCCGACTGAAGACACTGGAACGGGTGGAATCCATCCGCTCGCAAGCTGCGGAACGCGATGGGTACATATACAGGCGGCGCCGGATTGGCGTCTACAAGCATTCCCTCGACACCCGCTACTCGGAGACCGAAATCGCGAGCCACGGCGGCGAACGCATGCCAGCTATTCCGGTACACTCGGCGCGGGAATTCCTGGAGCGGGTCGTGGCCGACGACGTGCAAATTGTCGCGTGCGACGAGGTCCAGTTCTTTATGGAAAAGAATCAGCACGGGTACGAAATCGTCCAGGTGCTCGTGGAACTCCTGCGGCGCAGGTGTCAGATCCTCGTCTCCGGACTGGACAAGG
>CAZYAH010000093.1:0-7666 GCA_964645595.1 uncultured Alicyclobacillaceae bacterium
TGCCTATCGAGCGGAAGGATTACGTCATCGTGGAGACGGCGCGCGGGATCGAGTACGGAGAAGTCGTTGTCGGCCGCAAGGAAGTGACAGAAGACGACGTTGTGCTTCCGCTGAAACAGGTCATTCGCATCGCCAGTTCGGAAGACGCCCGGATTGTGGCGGAAAACAAACAGCTCGCCAAGAAGGCGATGTCGATATTCAAGGAGAAGGTCGCGGCTCACGGCCTGGAAATGAAACTGGTTGACGCGGAGTACACGTTTGACAAGAATAAATTGATCTTTTACTTCACCGCGGAAGGTCGCGTCGATTTCCGCGAACTCGTGAAGGATTTGGCCGCGGTGTTTCGCGTGCGCATTGAGCTTCGCCAGATTGGCGTACGCGACGAAGCGAAACTGCTGGGCGGCATCGGCCCTTGCGGGCGGATCTTGTGTTGCAGTACGTGGATGGGCGAATTTGATCCGGTGTCCATCCGGATGGCGAAAGACCAGAGCTTGTCGCTCAATCCAACGAAGATTTCCGGGCTGTGTGGCCGGCTGATGTGTTGCCTGAAGTTTGAAAACGACAGCTATCAGGAACAGAGCGTTATCCTGTAATTGTCTGCGTACACCAACTCAGTGAGTATCCGGGAAATCCACGACCGTTGACTGGGGAGCATCATTATGGACAAGCAGTCGTTGTTTGTACAAGTGGCCAATCTCGAAGAACGGATTGGAGAGTTGTACGTCGAACTGGGCAATCTGAAGCAAAAAATCCTTGAGTTGATTGAGGAGAACCAAAGACTGGCCCAGGAGAATGCTCACTGGAAACAGCTCGTGTCCGCAGAAGAAGCAACCATCCAGCCGTTCGGGCAAGGTTTGGACAATCTATACAAGATCTACCAGGAAGGCTTTCATATCTGCAATTTGAAGTATGGAAGCTTGCGAACTGAGGGAGAATGTCTGTTTTGCATGTCGTTTCTGCAAAAATAACGCTGGGAGCAACCCGGCTCACGAGGCAGCCGCGCCGCGTGTGGCCGGGTTTGCGCATCAAATGGGGGACTCTCAATGGCTGTGCGCATGGTTCGGAGCTTCTCGGACAGTGGTCCGCGGCTGTACATCTGCAGCACTCCGATTGGCAACCTGCAGGACGCTTCCCTGCGGTTGCTTGACGTGTTGCGCGAAGCAGACGTGGTCGCTGCCGAAGATACGCGCCAAACCCGCAAACTGCTGGCTCATTTCGACATACACCCGCCTTTGCTCGTCAGTCTGCACCAGCACAACGAGTCGGCGCGGGAAGCAGATCTGCGGCGCTGGTGGGCAGAAGGAAAGAGCGTAGCGCTCGTGTCGGACGCGGGTACACCGCTGGTCTCGGACCCGGGCGAAGGGGCGGTGGGCCTGGCCGTGGAGATGGGGGTACCGGTCATCCCGATTCCCGGCGCCAGCGCAGTGCTAACGGCGTTGGTGGCGAGCGGGTGTGCGGTCCAGCCTTTTACGTTTCTCGGCTTTCTCCCGCGGGAAAAGAAGCGGGCACGGAAACTGCTCGATTCTTTTGCGTCCGTCCCGGGTGCGCTGGTCCTGTACGAAGCGCCGCACAGGCTGGGCGACACACTTCGGTTGCTCGCGGAACAAATGCCCTTCCGGCGCGCCACGCTCGGCAAGGAACTCACGAAGCGCCACGAGACGTTTTACTACGCAGAAAATGCTGGGGAACTTGCCGATTATTTTGCAGAAGAGCAACCGCGCGGGGAGTACGTGATTGTCCTCGGCCCGCCGGAGAGCGCCGAGGGCGCGCAGTCGGAAGGAGATTCCTCGGAACAGGAGAGTCAAGAGGAAGCTGTGCGGATGGTTGCAGAACGAGTGCAGAGAGGCGAATCGCATGCCTCCGCCGTGCGTGAAGTCGCGAGTTTGACCGGAATTCGCAGGAAGCTCTTGTATCAGCTGACGCTCACGGCCCGCTCATCTGCCGAAAGATCTGATGAAAGCGAGTAAAAGTACGAATAAAAAGGGTTGTCTGGACGACAACCCTCGGTATTCAAATAAAAAATCAGTGTCAATATGTCTTCCGGAAAATACCTGAAACACACAATGCTCAGGAGCTCATTTCTGCGATGCAAGCCGGGCAGATGTTCTTCCCTTTGAAGTGGATGATTTCGTCCGCCTGGCCGCAGAAGATGCAGGCCGGTTCGTATTTCTTCAAAATAATACGATCTCCGTCTACATAGATTTCAAGGGCATCCTTTTCACCGATACCCAGTGTCCGACGAAGCTCAATCGGGATAACGACGCGGCCCAACTCGTCAACCTTGCGCACAATACCTGTTGACTTCACTGTACAGCACCCCCATAAGTGATTCGCTTCCATTTCTGTGAGCTTGTTTTTTCTGTTTTGATAATACCAATGTCTCAAAATGGACTTCGCATGTTGGTGAGACAGGGAGACCCTATCAACACATGCAAAATCTTGAATTGCTTTAACTATACTACATAGTGGCAAATTTGCAAGTAGATCCGTGGAAATCGTCATTGAGTTGACATCAATTCGCGCAGTTGTTATAAGTAAATGCAAAGCTTTTCACTGACGGTTTGAAGTGTCACGCGACAACTGCACAGGTGGCGTGCAGACATCGGAGATCTGTGAAGGAATGGTACTCGGTGTAACTCTGCAGCGAGTCGGGTACGGTGCGAGCCGACGAGGGAAGCCGGGGAGTATGGTTCCGGAGATCCGCGCGTCGAGACCACTCTTGTGGAGGTAGGCGCGCGCGGGCGATTCCCGTTACAGAATCATGGACTGGCCGTACGGCCAGGACGCCTGAGGCATGTCGTGAATCCGTTCGCGACATGTGAAGTTGGGTGGTACCGCGGAACACAATTCCGCCCCAATTGCGGGGTGGAATTTTTATTTGTGGGCGACCTTGGCAATCCGGCGGTTGCCGTGCGGTCGGCCACAGGATTAGGGAGCAGACAAAATACGAATGGAGGGTTACGATGAGCAAGCCGACGTTCTACATCACCACGCCCATTTACTACCCCAATGACAAGCTGCACATCGGGCACGCGTACACCACCGTCGCCGCCGACGCGCTGGCGCGCTACAAGCGCCTGCGGGGGTACGATGTGATGTACCTGACCGGCACCGACGAACACGGCCAAAAGATCCAGGCTCGCGCGAAAGAGGCGGGCAAGGACGTCATGGAGTTTCTCGACGAGATTATCGCCTGGATCCGCGACCTGTGGGACCGCCTGGACATTTCGTACGACGACTTCATTCGCACCACGGAGCGTCGCCACACCAAGGTCGTGGAAGCCCTGTTCGAGCGGCTGATTGACCAGGGAGACATCTACCTCGACAACTACGAGGGATGGTACTGCACGCCGTGCGAGTCCTTCTGGTCGGAGCGCGAGCTGGTTGACGGAAAGTGCCCCGACTGTGGCCGGGAAGTCCAATTTGTCCGCGAAGAGAGCTATTTCTTCCGGATGAGCAAGTATGTGGACCGGTTGCTGCAGTTCTACGAAGAGAACCCTGACTTCATTCAACCGGAATCGCGCAAGAACGAGATGATCAACAACTTCATCAAGCCGGGCCTCAAAGACTTGTGCGTGTCCCGGACGTCGTTTGACTGGGGCGTCAAGGTCCCCCGGGATCCCAAGCACGTGGTGTACGTCTGGCTGGATGCGCTGACAAACTACATTACCGCGATTGGCTACGGCTCCGACAACCCGGAGGAGCGGGCGAAGTTCGATCGGTACTGGCCTGCGGACGTGCACTTTGTGGGCAAGGAAATTGTCCGCTTCCACGTTATCTACTGGCCCATCATCCTGATGGCGCTCGGACTGCCGCTGCCGAAGAAGGTTTACGGCCACGGGTTCCTGCTCATGAAAGACGGGAAGATGAGCAAATCCAAGGGCAATGTCATTGACCCGAAGCTGCTGATTGAGCGCTACGGCAGCGACGCCATCCGCTACTTCCTGCTGCGGGAAATTCCGTTTGGGCAGGACGGCGTGTTCACTCCCGAGGCGCTGGTACAGCGGCTCAACTACGACCTGGCCAACGACTTGGGCAACCTGGTCCATCGCACAACAGCCATGCTGCACAAGTTTACTGGCGGGGCAGTCCCGCAACCAGCCGCGTACGAGGACATTGACCAAAGTCTGATTCAGTTGGCGCTGGACACGGTCCGCGACGTGGAGTCCCACATGGACGAAATGCAGTTTTCACTCGCCTTGACCGACATCTGGAAAGTGGTCCGGCAGGCCAACAAATACATCGACGACACAGCGCCCTGGGCCCTCAAGAAAGCAGGGAACACAGAACGGTTGGGCACAGTGATGTACACCTTGTCGGATGTGATACGCATTATCGCCGTGTTGATCCAACCGTTCCTGCCGCGGACCGGACAGGAAATCCTGAGCCGATTCAAGATTGACGAGGCGGAAGCTGCGTGGAGTTCACTCAGCTCCTTCGGCAAGACTTCGCCCGGCCGGGTCGTGGAATTGGCAAATCCGCTGTTCCCGCGCCTCGACATCGAAGAGGAACTTGCGGCATTGGCAAATTTGACGTCGGCCAAGAAACCGGCGCAGGCATCGGCCGAACAGGCTGGACAGACAAAGGAGGACAGCAAAGTGGCAGAGGACAGCAAAGTGACAGACACCAAGAACCTCATCGGCATTGACACGTTTAGCCAGGTCGAGCTCCGGGTCGGACAAATCGAAGTCGCGGAGAAAATCGAAGGCGCGGACAAACTGTTGAAACTGCAGGTGAACTTGGGCGACGAGGTGCGGCAGATTGTCTCGGGGATTGCAAAGCACTACCTGCCGGAAGACCTCGTTGGGCAAAAGGTGGTTGTTGTGACCAACCTTAAACCCGTCAAGTTGCGCGGAGTGGAGTCGAACGGCATGATTCTGGCCGCCTCTGAAGGAGATACGCTGAAGCTGGTCACGGTGCCGGACGTCATTCCAAACGGCGCAGTGGTGAAGTAATGATGCTGTTTGACACCCATTGCCACCTGTTTGACGAGCGGTTTGCCGACGACGTCGAAGAGGTAATCGAGCGGGCGCTTGCCGCCGGCGTCCGGTACATGGTCGTGCCGGGCGTCGACGCCGCCACCTCCCGTAAGGCGATTGCGCTGGCGGAGCGGTACCAGGAAGTCTACGCTGCGGTTGGAATTCACCCGGAGTCCCTCAAAGATCTGCCCGAAACCGAGTTCGACGAAATTGAGGAACTCGCACACCACCCGAAGGTGGTCGCGATTGGCGAGATAGGGCTCGACTACTACTGGGACGTGGCGCCCCGCGAAGTACAGCAAGACGTATTTCGCCGCCAAATCGACCTTGCCCGGAGAACCGGGCTGCCGATTGTGATCCACAACCGCGACGCGACGGAAGACACCGTGCGAATCATTGAGCAGGACGCTGCGGGCGTCGTCGGCGTGATGCACTGTTTTACCGGAAGTTGGGAAACGGCCCAGCGGTGTCTGAAAAAGGGGTTCTACATCTCTTACGGCGGGCCGGTGACGTTCAAGAACGCTGAAAACGTGCGCAAGGCAGCGGCGCAGATCCCGGACGAGTTTCTGCTCGTGGAAACCGACTCTCCCTACCTGACGCCGCACCCGCACCGGGGCCAGCGCAACGAACCGGCGCGCGTTGCTCTCGTGGCCGAGAAGCTGGCGGAGATCCGCGGGCAATCCTACGAACAAGTGGCCGAAATGACGCTGCAGAACGGATTGCGGCTGTTTCACAAGATTGGTTCCTCTGGGGTGTAAACTGTGCGCGTTCGGGAGATTATCGTCGTTGAAGGGCTTCACGACAAACAAGCGGTGGAGCGCGTCGTAAGTGCGGACATCTGGGTGATTGGCGGCGACCGGATTGCCGAGTCGTTCCTGCGGGAACTGGAGCGCGCCAGCAAATCGCGGGGAGTTGTGGTCTTGACCGACCCCGACGGTCCGGGGGAGCGCATACGCCAGCGCATTGCCCGCAGGATTCCGAACTGCAAGCACGCCTTCATCGCAAAGAAAGACGCCGTCTGCGCCGACGGTGTGGGCGTGGAACACGCGGCGGACGAAGCCATTCGGGCCGCCTTGGACTCTGCGCGAATTCAGTTTGAACCAGATGCCGAACCAGAGTTCCGGATGGACGATTTGCTGCAGTACGGTTTGGCCGGTCAACCGAACAGCAGCGCCTTGCGCCAGCACGTTGGCGAAGTCCTGCGGATAGGAAGCGGCAACGCAAAGGCGTTTCTCCACAAGCTGAACGCGCTCGGAGTCACCAGAGACGAATGGGAACAGGCGGTCAAACACGCGAAAGAGGAATTCAACTTATGATGGAATGGGATGTCGCGAAACCCAGCCAACTGAAAGCGCTGCTCGCCCGTCACGGGTTTTCCTTCAAAAAGCAACTTGGTCAAAACTTCCTCATCGACGCGCGGATCCTGGACATGATTGAACAGGCTGCGGAACTTACGGATGCGGACGGCGCCTTTGAAATCGGCCCCGGTGCCGGAGTCGTCACGCAGCGGCTGGCCAGAGCCGCGAAACGGGTGGTGGCGGTGGAAAAGGACGCCTCCCTCGGCGCTGTGCTCAACGATTCGCTGGCGGAGTTTCCAAACGTCGAGGTCGTCTACGCCGACGTGTTAAAAGTCGACCTGCCTGAGCTTTGGACCCGCTTTGCGGATTGCCGGCGAGTGTCGGTCGTCGCGAACCTGCCGTACTACGTAACCACGCCGATTCTGTTCCACATTCTCGAGTCGGCTGTACGGCCGCACAACATCGTTGTCATGGTACAGCGGGAAGTGGCAGATCGGATGTCTGCCGCCCCGGGCAGCAAAGACTATGGAGCGCTGAGCGTGGCCGTGCAATACCACGCCGAGGTCGACAAGGTGGTGCGAGTGCCGGCGAGTTCATTCCTGCCACCGCCAGGGGTCGACTCCATGGTGGTTCGCCTGCGGTGCCGCAACAAGCCTCCGGTGGACGTTGTGGACGAATCGACGTTTTTCCGCGTGGTACGCGCATCCTTCGCCATGCGCCGCAAGACGCTGCTCAACACCCTGGCAGGACCGCTCGGGCTCAGCAAAGACGAGTGTCTGCGCCTGCTCGAGGGCTGTGGAATCGACAGCCGCCGGCGCGGGGAAACCTTGACGTTAGGCGAGTTTGCTGCCATTGCCAACGCTTACGCCGGGCAGACCTGACGGCTGGCCGGCTGCACTTTTCGTTTTTTGAACATTCGAATATACTGTAAGCCAAGCGGGTGATTGGAGGTGACCAATGTGTCGTGGACCTTTTACAGTCCAACTCGCGGCATCATGACGCTTGAGGAAGTGGCTGAGGATCTGCTGCAGCAGGTGCAGAGCTACCCGCAGGACGAGTTTCGCCTCATGGTCGGCAGCGATTCGCAGCCGAAGCCGGGCAGCAAAACCGTCACGTTTGTGACCGCAGTCATCATCCATCACCTCGGCAAAGGAGCGCGTTACTACATCCATCGGGAAACGCAAAAGCACATCACATCGCTTCGGCAGCGCATGTTCACCGAAGCATCCTATTCCCTGCAGGCCGGCGGCCTTCTGTCGGAGTACCTGAATCGCCGGGGCGCCCACTGGGGGTGGGAAGTCCATCTCGACATCGGCCAAAAAGGCGCGACCAAGCAGCTGGTGCGGGAGATTGTCTCCTGGATTACACAAAGTGGCTACGAGGCCCGCA
>CAZYAH010000094.1:0-7594 GCA_964645595.1 uncultured Alicyclobacillaceae bacterium
AGCCAGCCCCAGGAAGAATGAGCCATGCACGTTCACCCAGAAGAGCATGATCGGGACAAGCAGTGGAAGCAGTCGAGGTCGGCATTTGACGTGCTCGAGCATATTCACGAAGACGAACAGGTTCTGAAAGAGATGCACCGCACAGCAAGGCTGGGAGGTGGAATCGTGGTGACCGTCCCGCAACATGCATTTCTCTGGAGCGCCGTTGATGAAACCGCTGGCCACGTCCGGCGGTATAGTGCCCGAGACTTGGTTAGCAAGATTACGCGCGCCGGTTTTCGGGTGGTCAGGGCAACGTCGTTTGTTTCACTGTTGCTTCCCTTGATGGCGGTATCGCGGCTGAGGAACCACAAGGCCAATGGCAAAGAGGTGGCGAGTTCCGAGTTCAGGGTGAGCCCAATGGCTAACACTGTACTGGAAAAGGTTCTCGATTTGGAAAGAGGCCTTATCCACCTCGGTGTTTCACTTCCTGCTGGAGGGTCACTGTTGATAGTCGCCCGCAAGGGATAAGTATCCACGTCGACACTTCGCATTCAGGGAGACACATCGCTGTAGAATGTGCGCCGCGTACACACCAACTCAGAGCCGGTTCCCGCGTTCAAATACCTACATGAGCTACCTCTACGTGACTCTCACCGTGCTACTAACGGTCTACGGACAGATTGTCATCAAATGGCAGGTCATGCAGGCCGGGGAATTCCCGGCGGGCGGTTATGAACGGATCCATTTCTTATGGACGTTGCTGTTGAACCCCTGGGTGATCAGTGTGCTAGGTGCCGCGATTTTGGCAGCCCTGTCATGGATGGTCGCGATGACCAAATTGCAGCTAAGTCATGCTTACCCCTTTGTAAGCTTGTCCTTCGCGTTGGTCCTGTTGTTGAGCTGGGCTCTTCTGAACGAGCCACTCACATGGCAGAAATTGGCTGGAGTCTTTCTGATCACGTGTGGAGTGATTGTCAGCAGCCAAGGATGATGATTTGCCAGCATTCGCGCTGAAACTTGAAGCAAAAGTTGGAATCTATGCGGATACCGTTTAACAAACCCTTTACTACCGGAAACGAGCTGGCGTATATCGCCGAGGCGTGCAGCAACAACCATCTTTCCGGCGATGGCGTATTCACGAAAAAATGCCAAAGTTGGTTAGAGCAGACAGTTGGCAGCCGCAAGGCGCTACTCACACACTCGTGCACTGCCGGGCTCGAGATGGCCGCTATCCTCGCCGGGATCGAGCCTGGCGACGAAGTGATCATGCCCTCCTATACCTTCGTCTCCACTGCCAATGCCTTCGTGCTAAGAGGGGGGGTGCCGGTGTTCGTCGATATTCGTCGCGATACACTTAATATTGACGAAACCAGAATCGAGGCCGCGATTACTCCGAGGACCAAGGCGATCGTGCCGGTACATTACGCGGGCGTTGGATGCGAAATGGATGTCATCATGGGCATCGCCGAGCGGCACAAGCTTGTTGTCATCGAGGACGCAGCGCAAGCCACACTGGCGAGTTACAAGGGCAGGCAATTGGGCGGTATCGGTCACCTTGGGGCGGTCAGCTTTCACGAAACCAAGAATGTAATTGCCGGCGAGGGCGGAGCATTTTTCGCCAATGACCCAGTTTTTGTAGAGCGCGCGGAGATCATCTGGGAGAAAGGTACCAACAGGAAGAAATTTTTTCGGGGGCAGGTCGATAAGTATTCCTGGGTCGACATCGGCTCGAGTTACCTGCCTGGCGAACTGACGGCCGCATTCCTCTGGGCGCAATTGGAGCAGGCTGAAACCATCACGCGGCGGCGGCTGGAGTTGTGGAGCCGTTATCACCAAGCATTCGCCGACTTGGAAGCACAAGGAGTTGTGAGAAGGCCCATCGTTCCAGCGCAATGCAGGCACAACGCACACATGTATTATCTTATTCTGCGCGATGCTGCTGCCCGTACTGCGGTACTCGCAACGCTCAGAAGCGCGGGAATCGACGCCGTTTTTCACTATGTTCCCTTGCACGACTCGCATGCTGGGCGCAAGTTCGGGCGCGTCGCCGGAGACATGACGGTAACGAAGGACCTGAGTGGACGGTTGGTGAGATTACCGTTCTGGGTTGGCCTTGAAGAATATTTGGAAGATGTGGTTGACGGTGTAAATAGCGCTCTGAATGCATTGCTCGGTCGTTCCTCCCCCGCTGGGGCAATGTAAGTCCAATCGCGGGCAGTTACTCTGTCAATGCCGGGCATGAACGTCTATTCAGGGTGAGTCTGTGTATAGACAGCGCCAGGGCTTACTAGTATTCCTTCTTAACTTCGTCTCGTTTGTCGCCTTCGCTGTTGTCGCGTTCCGATTCAACGAGCACTGGCTGTTTCACGGGCTGGACGGCAGTTACATCATGCAACTGGTCAGGCAGCACTATGCCTGGGACGATCCGAGTCTTGGCTATGCCAACAACTTTCTTCAGGGGCTTGGAGATATCTCGTTTGCGCTCAACCCAGGTCTGATTCCCGGTTACCATTTCGGGGCCATTTTTAATGGCGGTGAGATAAATCCCGTTGCATCCTATGCCATATTCGCCTCCGAGCTTTTCGTCTCCACTTACCTATTGGCGCTGTTTTTGCGCCTCGGACCGGTTACCGCGTCAGTCGCGGCATGGGGCCTGCCGCTGGCGGCGCTACCGATTCTTGGATTTGGTCGCGTCACGCTGATCTATCCTGTTATGGCGCTCGTGCCTCATGTCGCGAGCGCCATGGCTATATCGGTGCTTCTCGTCATTCTGTTCTGGTTCGTCGGTCGAGCGCACGCTTTAGTAACTCTGGTGTGCATACTCGCGATGGCGTTCCTCGTGTTCTATTTGGTGTTCGCTTATCCACTGGCAATCGTGCTGATGGTTCCGAGCCTCGTTATTTTCGGCCTATGCGCCCTGTATGTGACGCGGACGTCCACCGAGCTGTATACAAAGTTAGGCACCGTAGGGGTGCTTGTGCTTTTGCTCGTCGTTTCCGACTGCGCAACTTTTCTCCTGGGAATGTACAAGTACACGACAGCTCACTTTTTCGGCTACGAGTTGTTGAACGATCGCATGACGTGGTTGATGGCTTCGCTCGCTTTTCAACCGACGGGCGTTCTCATGTTCGTTCTCGGATTGGCGGGTGCGATTTGGATGGCGTTGTCAAACGATGAGGGACGACGCGAATTTGCGGCAGGAACGGTAATCTGCGCGGGCCTTGTGATTGTCGTGGGTGTCGCAAACAAGGTGCTCGACATGTGGCAAGGTCCGTCCCCGCTGTATTTCGAGTTTTTCTTGTGGCCTTGGTATACGGTATTCGCTGCGGCGCTGTTGGTTGCCGTAGCGCGGAAACTGCGCGAACGTCTGCGCGGGAATGTTGAACGGGCACCGCAGGCGCATTCAATGCTTGGGCGCCGACGATGGACATGGGGCTTGGCTCCGGCGGTCCTTCCATGGGTATTTGTCCTCGTGATGGCGGCTCGTGCGGCACCACAGCAGCGTACCAACCCCTACCCGCCACCCAAGACCGCGATAGTGGAGCTACTGGAGAAGGAGGTTGGACTGGTCCCGGGACAGCCGTTCCGCGGAAGGGTTGCGACCTATACCGGCCAGAACATCAGTGGCCCCGCGAACTGGCTACAGCTTCACCATGGGGACTACTGGTTGATTCAGAAATTCGGCAACGATCACCGCCTGGTGGGCCTCTGGTATCACGGCATCCCGACGCTCGCGGAATACAACCAGCTCATGTCTCCCGTCTATTATCGCTTCACGCGGGAGTTTTTGGCCAAACCCGATGATCCGCAGATGCGGGTCATCATGGTGTTGCGAAAACTGGATCCCATGTTCTTGCGCATGCTCGGGATCAGGTTCGTGATAGCTGATTCGGTCATGCCGCAAGCCGGAGAATTGCGCATGATTATGGCCGACGACGAGCCGAGGACCGCGCTTTATTTGTACGAACTGGCGAATATGAATGTTGGACAGTACTCTCCCACGGCGGAGGTGAGTGTCGAGGATGCCGATGGTGCAATTCGTGTTATGTCCCGACCTGACTTCGAGCCGGGTAACGTATTTGTGACGAACCACCCCGTCAATACTGCGCTCGTGCCGGCGGAGGCGAGTACGCTGTACGCGGAAAAAGGGGGGGTACGACTTCAAGCCTCAAGCAAGGGCACGTCCGTGGTACTCCTTCCTCTCGAATTCAGCCATTGCCTCGACTTGTTGGAAGAGGATGGTTCAGGCAGCCGTGCGCGGCTCTTCCGGGCCAACCTGCTTCTCACTGGCGTGGTATTCGAGGGCAAGATCAATGCCTCGATTCGTTACCACACCAGTCCGTTCAGAAATTCTCACTGCCGGGTAAAGGATACGGACGACGCAAATAGTCTGCGAATCGGGATCGCGAGTCGGGCGCCGTCGTGATGCGCCACGTTTTCTTATCGCGAGCGCGGGCTGGTCCTGAACGCCCCCGCGTCTATTTCCATAACCAGGCCAATCGACCATCCAGATCAAAACATGAAAGGCAACCGCATGGTTTCTCGGCTTGAAGGGGAGAAGCAGTACCGGAAGGCGATCAAATTGGTTCAGGATCGGGGACACGAGCGCCTTGGGATCATGATGAGCTGGGCGTTCCTGGATGATCCGAAGCGGCTGGCGTTTACTCTTGCGCGCTACAAGTTCGTGGCAAAAATGCTATCAGGCTGCGCGCACGTTCTGGAGGCCGGATGCGGAGATGGGTGGGCGTCGCGGGTCGTCCTCCAGGAGGTCGGCAAGCTGACCGCCGTGGATTTTGATCCCGCCTTCGTTGAGGACATGAAATCACGGATGGCCGACCCGTGGAGATTCGAGTGCAGGCAGCATGACCTTCTGAAGCGCCCGGTGCCGGGCCGGTTCGACGGAATTTATAGTCTGGACGTGCTCGAGCACATTCCCGCCAGGCAAGAGGTCCGGTTCATGTCCAACCTTGTGGCATCCCTGACTAAGCATGGCACTTTGATTGTCGGAACGCCGTCGGCGCAGTCCCAGAAGTACGCATCCCGGCTCAGCAAAGAAGGGCACGTCAACTGCAAGGACCAGAAGGACCTGAAGAAGCTGATGCAGAAATATTTCCACAACGTCTTTGCGTTTTCCATGAACGACGAGGTCGTCCACACCGGCTACCACGCGATGTCCCACTACAATCTCGTGTTGTGTTGCGGAAAGAGGCAACACAAAATACGTTGATGCGCCAGTTGACGACGTTTCCGGCTGACCTGCCCATTCACGCGGCAGGTTGACGTATCGGAGGACCGTGAGATTGGAGCAGAAGCAACAGCTTCATGATCCAGTCAAAGGTTTCTGTCGTATTATGCTATGCGATCCCGAGAAGACACAGAAGACACATGGATATCTCGCCGTTTTCAAGTTCGACCCATAGGGCCGTCGCAGCGACTGGCGGCAAGCTTCCGTTCGACTACGTCATGGTGGTGTGGGGCGAGAAATACGTCGAATCGCTCCTGAAAGTCACGCTGCCCTGCCTGATGGCCCCGAGAAACCTTCCAGCTCTTTCGAACCTGGAAGAATCGCGCTTTCTGATAATCACGACGCCTGAAGACGCGGCGAAGATTGCCGATGCACCGATATTTTCGTCCTTGCGTGACACCATCGCCACGCAGGTTTTGACGCCCGCGTGGCTGGGCGACGGCATGCCGTATCATTTGAAAGCCGCACGCGGACACAGGATGGCGGCCGAGCTGGCGGTGGAGAACGGCGCGTTCTGCGTGTACCTGGCCCCGGATTTCATATTATCGGACGGCGCACTGCTGCATCTGGAATGGCTCGCACGGCAAGGCAAAGAGGCAGTAATGATTCCGGGCATCAGGTTGATCAGGGACTCATTGCTGCAGGATCTTGCAGAGCGGAATCTCTTAAGGCCGGACGGCTCGATCAGCCTGTCTTCGAGATCGCTGGTTGATATGGCGCTCGGCCACGTTCACGAGGAGGACCAGCGTTACAACTGGGGCCATCCGTGCTTTGCCAACGCCCCCGTTGTTTGCACTTGGAACGTCCAGAACGAAAAGGGACTATTGGTCAGAGCGTTCCACTTGCATCCCATATTGGTGTCCATGCAAGGAAAGCGGGATCTTTCTTCCCTGGATTCCAACACCATTGATGGCGATTTCCTGGGATACAACATCAGGGATTGGGACAAGATCCACGTCGAACAGGATTCGGACAACGTCGTAATGTTCTCGTTAACGGGGAAAGACGAGCGTCGGGCACCTCTGATTCCAATCACCGCCAGCGTCGAGCGCGTGGGTGCGCTTGCCTATGGCCTCAGCGTCAACCCACTGCACCGCTATTTCTTCACCAAGGCGATCAAGCTGCATTGTGCTGAGTTGAACGAAAACTGGCGTGACGCCGAGGATAGGACTGCGCCCCTCGTCTACAAGATACTGCGACAGGACCGATTCCTCGCTCTACAGACTTTCCCGATTTCTGCAATTCTCCGCCATTTGGCATCGCGCATGAGGCAGAAACCGTTTCGGAAATGGATGCAATTTCTCAGGCGCGGGTTTGGCGCTATTAGCAACTTCCGCAAAAGGCGCCGGAAGGTTTTGCGTTTAGAACTCCCAGAAGCTCTGGTCGATGAGTTGATCGATATGCAAAATCGGACAGGAGGAAAGTCATTGAACGACGTCATTATGGATTCCATCAGGCACTATCATCTCGAATTGGCTCAGAGCTGGGCATCGAAAGATGTATCTGATACGGCAGACGCTGGCTCCGCCGAACGTATATCGACGAGCAAACGATCTGATCAAGGGAAACCTGGCGAACAGCCACGACGCTTCGCCAGTGGCGTGCGTACTGATGCGGGGTACGAACAGCACGGACGCAGTTGACTGCTTTACGGAACTGACTTTCCACCCATCTTTAGATAAAAGAGTTTAGTCATGGGCGTCTTTCCTTGGTGGGAAAGACGCGATCCCCAATATACTAGCAATTTGATTTAGAGTCCGTTGCTACGAACTGTACCGAACTTGTTTGCGCCAGAGATCGCGAGCGAACTCAAGTGCGCTCCTCAGACGGTCGGGGGCACCACCGCTTAGACCCTTCTTCGGCCGCAACTCGTTGTCGCGTGTCGTTGCGAGGATTTAATTTCGTATCACCCAGAATCGTTTCTGGCGCGAAATCCATGAACGCCGAGAATGAGAAGCTCGTGTCCATCCAGGCCTTGAGAGGGGTGGCGGCCAGCTTGGTTCTTTTCGCGCATCTCTATCCAACGTGGCTTGGTCTCGGTGCGCCGCAGGTCGTCCCGACTTTCTTCAATGATGGTGCGAGCGGTGTCGATCTATTTTTCGTGATCTCCGGTTTTGTCATGGTGTATGCCACGGAGCGATTCTTCGGAAAGCCGGGCGCCGTACTGCAATTTATAAAGAGACGCTTGATAAGGATCGTTCCGCTCTATTGGGTCTGTACGACGTTCTGGTTGGCATTCCTCGCATACATTCATAGTGGAATTACGTTCGATGATATGTCGTTGAGCATGATCGTCGGGTCCTATATGTTTGTTCCGGTTCCTCGTCCGAGTGGCATAGTGGCTCCAGTGCTGGGCGTCGGCTGGTC
>CAZYAH010000095.1:0-7546 GCA_964645595.1 uncultured Alicyclobacillaceae bacterium
GCGATGCTGCCCATTCGGCGCGCGGTTTTCGCCTGCGCGACACGATGACTGCCGAGAGAATGTTCGCCAAGAATAATAGCGGCGCGAGCGCCTGCAGGCCCAGTCCCACCTGCACGAGCCAGGCCACTTTGTGAACGATGGAGCAAACGAGCGAAACTACGCCGAGCTCCGCGCATATTAGTTGTAGCCACGCCAGCGCTGGCCAAGGCAGCTTCAATCCGGCCAACAGGGACAAAACTGCGTAAGTCATGCCGTAGATAAGCATCGTCAGCCAGCCGAACGGGTTCAGCTCGCCGTGGACCAGTCCAATCGCTGGCCAAAGCGACTGGTTGACGGACATGGCACCGCCCAACACAGCCCCGATGACAAAGTTGAGCATCGCCGTTACGATAAATGCGGCGGGCAGTTTGCCCACTGGAATGGTTGTGAGACTGCGGTGACTCTTGTCAATCCGGGATGTCTGTCGCATGGTTGCAATCATCTCCCTCTGCGACACCCATTATGAACATCGGTCACAGATGGCTGTGTGACCGCCTTCACATATTGACGGAAGCGAGACACGTTTTCCACTGCCCAAACACTAGGTACGTTTTTTGTACTGCATGAACTGCCAGTGCTATCATAGGGGTGAATTCCAGGAGGCGAACCTCATGAAGTCGTACAATCAAGCCTGTAACATCGCACAGGCGCTGGAGATTGTCGGAGATCGGTGGACTCTCCTTATCATCCGGGACATGTTGCACGGCAAGAAGACGTTCAGCGAGTTGAAGGAGTCCTTGCAGGGGATTCCGCCAAACCTGCTGTCGGATCGGCTGCAACACCTAGAGCAGTGCGGCGTAGTAGAAGCCAGGATGTACTCTGCCCACCCTCCGCGTTACGAGTATTCACTGACGGCTTCTGGGTTGGAACTGCGCAAGGTCATCGACGCGTTAGCCTACTGGGGAACGCGATTCACGTCTCCGAGGCATACGGAACTGGTGCACAAGGAATGTGGTCACGAAGTCGAGATCACATACCACTGCCCGCACTGCCAGACAGCGGTCAAAGACGTTCAGTACCGCCGCGTTCCACGTTGAACGGGCATTGCATATCCGGCTCGCGGCAACGGGCAGAACGACGTCATCATGGGACTTGAGAGCTTGAAATATTAAGTAGCATACATAGAACAAAGGGGCAGATTTATTGTGTCAAAACATTACGACGTTATCATCATTGGCGCCGGGCCGGCGGGACTTTACGCAGCCTACGAGTTCACGCTGAAAGCACCAGGTGCCCGGGTACTGCTTGTCGACAAAGGGGTCGAAGCGAAGTACCGCCACTGTCCCATCATGGAGGGCAAAATCGACAAATGTCCGCCTCCGAACAAGATCAAGACGTACGCCAGTTGCTGGCCTGCTTGCGGCGTGATTAACGGAGCGGGCGGCGCCGGCAGTTTCAGCGACGGGAAATTCAATATCACGGCGGAGTTTGGCGGCTTTTTGACCGACTACCTCCCCCCTTCGGAAGTTCTGCGGCTGATTGAATACGTAGACCAGATTAACCTGCGCCACGGCGCTCCAGACACCATCACGGACCCGACGACGGAGGCGGTCGCGAATATTGAGCGGCGCGCTGCGGGCGCAGGGTTGAAACTGTTGCGCGCGCGAGTGCGGCACATTGGCACGGACAAGAACCTCGAGCTCATGAACAGCATTTTCGACTACCTGGAGCGGCACGTGGAGCTGAGATTTCGCACGTTCGTGGAAGACATCCTCATCGACGACGGCGTCGTCAAAGGAATCCGAATTCGCGGCGGAGAAGAGCTGTACGCGAAGTTCGTAATTGCCGCGCCTGGGAGAGACGGCGCAACCTGGCTGTCCGACGTGTTCCGTACGCATGGGCTCAAAATGACGAACAACCAGGTGGATATCGGAGTTCGCGTCGAGACGTCCAATGTGATCATGCGCGAAATCAACGAACACTTGTACGAAGGGAAGTTCATTTTCAATTCCCCGTCGACTGGTCTCAAAGTACGCACCTTTTGCAGCAATCCGTCCGGACACGTTGTCATTGAAAACCACACAGGAATCATGGCGGCCAACGGCCACGCCTACAAAGACCCTGCGCTGGGAAGCCAGAATACGAACTTCGCCCTGTTGGTCAGCCACCGGTTTACGGAGCCGTTTGATAGGCCAAACGAGTTTGCAAAACAGATTTGCGCACACGCGAACGCACTGACCAACGGTTCCATCATCGTTCAAAAATACGGCGACATTCTCAAGGGCCGCAGGAGCACGCCCGAACGAATCCGCGAAGGGTTCATCGAACCTACGTTGAAAGAGGCTGTCCCAGGCGACCTCGGCCTCGTCCTCCCGTACAAGACGATGGTCGCGCTGAAAGAAATGGTGGAAGCGTTAAACCACGTGACGCCTGGCATTGCAAGCGAGCACACTTTGTTCTACGGTGTAGAGGCAAAGTTTTACGCTGCGCGAGCGGACGTGGATGCGTCACTCCAAACGAAGGTTCGCGGGTTGTACTGCGCCGGTGACGGTCCCGGCATCTCCCGCGGCATCTCGCAAGCCGCGAGCAGCGGAGTGTACGCAGCGAGGAACATTATTAAGCAGCTGTAATCCAGTTTCGTCTCTATCCTCGCCCATTGCGCCCCGTGGCAACCCGGCGGCCGCGACAGCCGGGTTGCCCGTCTCGACAGCTGTCTGGGAGGAAATCTGAAATGAAAGTGTCCCTATTCATCACATGCCTGGTGGACAACTTTTTCCCGAACGTCGGCGAAGCCATGGCCCGCATCCTGCACCGCAACGGAATCGAGGTGGACGTGCCACTGGCACAGACCTGCTGCGGGCAGCCGGCGTTCAACAGCGGCTACACCGACGAGGCGCGAGCGGTAGCGAGGACCATGCTCGGCGCGTTCGCGGACGCAGACTACGTAATTTCCCCCTCCGGTTCCTGCGTCGGTATGATTCACCACTACTACCCCTATCTTTTTCGCGATGATCCCACGTTAGCGGCGGCGGCTGAACGGCTGACCAAAAAGACTTACGAATTCACCCAATTCCTCGTCAACGTGCTCGGCGTCCGCGACGTAGGCGCCCGGTTTCCCCACCGCGTGACCTATCACCCGTCCTGCCACGGCTCCCGGTTGCTCGGCGTCAAGGATGAGCCGCTCATTCTGCTCCAAAACGTCCAAGGCATCGACTTCGTGAACCTGCCGTACGCCAGCGACTGCTGCGGCTTCGGCGGGACGTTTTCCGTCAAGATGCCGGACATCTCCGCTGCCATGGTGTCGGAAAAGGTCGCGCACGTGCTGGAGACAGAGGCCGAAGTCCTCGTCGGCACCGACATGGGGTGTCTCATGAACATCGGCGGCCGATTGCGCCGCGAGGGCAGGCCGGTGCGCGTCATGCACGTCGCCGAGCTGCTTTATGAAGGTATCCGACAAGCAGAGGAGGTCTGCCGATGAGCCCCGTTAAAACAGATGGCAGCACTGTGCTGAGCCGCTCCCGCCAGGCCCTGCAGGATGAGTTTTTGCGATCCGCTGTCAAATTCACCGCGGACCGACTGCGCAACAAGAAACAGGCGACCACAGCCGACTTCGGCCGCTGGGAGGAGTGGCGCGAGCGCGGGCGCCAGATTCGGGCGCACACCATCGCCCACCTCGACTACTACCTGAAGCAGTTCGCAAACCGCGTCCGTGCAGCGGGCGGCCACGTCTACTTTGCGGCGGACGCCACCGAAGCCGCGACCGAGATCGTCCGCATCGCGGTGGACAAACAAGCGAGGACAGTCGTCAAATCCAAGTCGATGGTCACCGAAGAGATCCACCTGAACCACCATCTCCAACAGGCCGACGTGGAAGTGGTGGAGACCGACCTCGGCGAGTACATCATCCAGCTCGCGGGCGAAGCCCCCTCCCACATCATCATCCCGGCCATTCACAAGACCCGCGAGCAGATCCGGGCGCTGTTCACCCAGGCCGGCGGAAAGGACCTCACGACAGACACCAAGGTCCTCGCCGGGTTTGCCAGGCAAACCCTGCGTCAGAAGTTCCTGACCGCCGACATCGGCATCACTGGCTGCAACTTCGGCATTGCGGAATCGGGCACCATCGTCCTGTTTACCAACGAAGGCAACGCCGACATGGTGACCAATCTGCCGAAGACGCACATCGTGGTCATGGGCATCGAACGGGTGCTGCCCACGTTTGCCGACCTGGAAGTGATTGCGAACCTCTTGCCGCGCAGCGCGACCGGCCAGAAGCTGACAACGTACATGTCCATGATCACCGGCCCGCGACGCGCTGGCGAGTCGGACGGCGCGGAGGAATTGCACGTGATTCTTGTCGACAACGGCAGGTCACAACAATTGGGAGATCCAGAGTTTCAGCCCGTCCTCCACTGTATCCGCTGCGGCGCCTGCCTCAACGTCTGCCCTGTCTACCGACAAATCGGCGGCCACGCTTACGGTTCCGTGTATCCGGGTCCCATCGGGGCTGTGCTCACCCCCTTGCTCAATCAAGGTCCCGAGTACTCCGATTTGCCCTATGCGTCGAGCCTGTGCGGGGCGTGCTCGGAGGCCTGCCCGGTGAAAATTCCGCTGCACGACATGCTCGTCTTCCTGCGCGAGCGCAACGTTCGGCAAAAGCGCACCAAGTTCCGGGAACGCCTGTTGTTCCACGGCTACCGGTTGGCGTTTGCCCGAGCCGGGCGCTACAAAGCGGCGGTGAAACTGGGGCGAATTGCCCAGAAGCCACTGGCCCGCAACGGATACGTCGAGTCGACCATCGGCCCGCTCGCTGGCTGGACCAACAGCCGCTCTGCGCCCGCGTTGGCGCCGCAATCGTTCCGGGAACGATGGAAGTCCCTGGCCAAAGAGTTCGCCAAACCATCCGAATCAGACAAGCCGGAGGGGTGGAACCATGAATGAGGCAGATTTCTTCGCGAACATCGCACGCCGCCTGGGCCGGACCGAGCCGTTGACGAAAGCGCCGACGCGCGACGTCGTCGGGGCACCGGAGTTCTGGCATGAGTATGAATTGCCATTGGACGAGCGGATCGCCCGCTTTCAGGTGGAACTGGAGAACCTCGGGGGGCACGTTGGGGTCTACGACACCGTGGCGCATTTGCGGGCCGGTCTGGCCGAACTGTTGCGCCAGCTCAGC
This sequence comes from uncultured Alicyclobacillaceae bacterium, assembly GCA_964645595.1. Classification (GTDB taxonomy): domain Bacteria; phylum Bacillota; class Bacilli; order Alicyclobacillales; family Alicyclobacillaceae; genus Alicyclobacillus_A. Next base: position 5,156 of record CAZYAH010000095.1, read on the forward strand.
CCGTCACGTATTGGGACGTGGAGCGGAGATACACTCGCCGAATTCCGATTGGACGAGGTTCTCGAACCGTTCGAGGTGTTGCGCTGGGGGGAACATGCGGTCGAAGGGTTTGCGTCGGTCGACGTCGGCATCACCGGCTGCGCTTACGCCGTGGCGGACACCGGAACGCTCGTCATGAAGAGCGATCCGTTTCGCGGGCGGTCGGTGAGTCTCCTGCCGAGCGTGCACATTGCGCTCGTGCACGCGCACCAGATCCGCACGCGCCTCGGCGAAGTTCTCGAGGAGCTCGCCCGTGAATGCGAGAACATGGCGTCTTCCGTCCACTTTATCAGCGGCCCGAGCCGGTCTTCCGACATCGAGAACGACCAGACCATCGGCGTCCACGGTCCGGCCGCGGTGTATGCGCTGGTGGTCAAGGAATAACCGATCTGCCGTACGCACACACTGGCCTGTCATACAAACCGATGAATCCCGTTTTTCACCGCGTACCACATAATCAGGATGAGCAGCAGCGAGGACGCGAGAAATAGGACATTGACTTGAATAAATGCCCCAACCAAGCCGGAGATGAAAAACGAAATCGGCATTGCCAGTTTCATGACCATCGATGACGTCCCTGCTACGCGACCCAGCATGTGGTTCGGCGTTGACTCCTGGCGAACTGTGAAGTAATGGACATTGATCAATGCAGAGGCAAATCCTATCAACATCATCCCAATCGCCATGATGTACCACGCACCCGACAGAAAAAGAATGAATTGTCCAAGGGCGTCAACGAGTCCAGCCACAAGTATGACCTTGCCTCGGCCACTCCACTGCCGACTACGTTTGGCAATCAGACTGGCTACCATCATCCCGACCGCGGAACAGGAATACATCGCGCCGATCTGACTTGCGGTAGCGTGGAGGACATCGCGCGCATAGAACACCAGGACCGCGCCAGAAACAGCGCTCGCGATATTCATCAGCAGGATCATGACGGTCATTGTCCACAGAACTTGCGTGCCGCGTAATTGCTGCCACCCTTCCTTTAACTCGTGCCAGAAGGCGCCCTTTACGCGTTTCCGTGGAGCTGGTTGATAAGGAATGCGTATTGATGCGACCATGGCCCCAAGGACGAGCAACCCAATCAGCGTGCCGCCAACGCCGACGGAATAACCGGCTACCGCAAGAACAAACCCCGCCATACCGGGTCCGGTAATACTGAATAACGAATTGACAAACGTCAGCGATGCGTTGGCAGAGGTCAACTGCTCCCGGTCAACGATGGTAGGGAGACAACTGTGATAGGCGTTACCAAACGCGTATCCAGCAGACGAGACCACAAAAGCGAGCAGGTACAATGCCCACGGATAGGTGTTCCCGCTGATCAACAGCGTAAGCAGAATGGCCATGACCGCAACCTGCGTGGCAACGGCGGCCAACATAGTGCGCTTGCGGCTGAAACGATCCACCAATACCCCCAGAACGGAAGCCAGGAGGAGATTGGGCAAAAATTCGACGGCCCGCATGATGCCGGTAGCCATTGTAGAATGGGTGGAATCGATGATGATCATGGGAAGTGCCAAGGTGTACATTTGATACAGAATGTTTGAGACAGCATTGCCCGTCCACAGCCTGACAAAATTCCCATTTCGCCACAGGTGGTTGGGCGTTGATGCGCTTGCCGTCTCGGCAACGCTAACTGGATTGTTCAATTTCTTCTCCTCCAGGATGCGGAATCAATTCGTCTATCGGATTGATTCTTGCTGCGACAGCAGGTGAGATTTTGTTGTGCACGCGTGTAACATTAGTACAAACTGGTACCGTCCTGTGAACCGACAGACCAAACGTTTCACGGATAATGCTATCGCAAAATATTCAGATAAAGGAAGGAGGGACAGAACAGCGCCGTCCTCCCACGCTTTAGGGGCATGGGCTTTTGCGCCTGTTCTGTAACGAGATGGCTCTCCGCACCAAGTTGCTGCCGACACTCGGGATCTGCCTGACGCTGCTAACGGGTTGCGCATCGGGTGGACAAGCCCCGACGGTCAAAGTGGCAAACGAAACCGGCGTCGAGGTGACCCGCCCGAACCCGAATTACAATCCCGTTCCGCTCCAGTCTGCAGACGAGGTCAAGCAGCTGAAGCTCTACGACGCCAACGGTCAAATTGTTCACCCGAGTCCGAGCACGCCCCTGCTGATTGTCGCCTACTGGTGCCCGCATTGCCAACGGACGCTGGTCCTGTTGAATGCGAACAAGAACAAGCTTAAGCAGCTGCCGGTTGTCATCAGCGCCGGCTTCCAGCCGAACACCACACTTCAGCAGGCAAAGGACATCACGAAAGAGGAGTTCAAGCTCCTCGGGCTATCCGGCTTTCAGGTCTACTACTGCTTGACTGATTTCAGCCG
>CAZYAH010000096.1:0-7495 GCA_964645595.1 uncultured Alicyclobacillaceae bacterium
TCATCAAGAAGTCCGGCATCAAGGCGTTCACCATGGCGGAAATTGACCGGATGGGGATGGCGAGAGTCATGGAAGAGGCCATTGCCATCGCGAGCGACGGCACCGAAGGGATCCACCTCAGCCTTGACCTGGACGCGCTCGATCCGATGTACGCCCCGGGTGTCGGAACCCCCGTCAACGGTGGGGTGACTTATCGCGAAGGGCATCTGGCCATGGAGATGCTGGCGGAGACGAAGAAACTGTTGTCCGTCGACGTGGTGGAAGTGAACCCCATTCTCGACCACCAGAACCGAACGGGAAAAATGGCCGTGGAGCTGGTTGAGTCGCTGTTCGGAAAGACGGTTCTGTAAGCCTCACGCCCGTGCCTCATCCCTCTTGCCTGCATAGGTTGGAATGAAGCGCCTCCAGAGGTGGCTGCTTTGTCCTGCCGGGAAGCGGCGGCGCTTCCACACCGAGGCAAAGGGGGATGGGGTTTGTTGTACGCAGCGCTCGGGGATTCGATTACATACGGCTACGAAGCAACTGCGGACGATGCGGCGTACGTAGCTCGGTTCGTCAAGTCCCTGTCCAAAAACCAGAATGTGAACCTGTTTTTGCACGCCAAACCCGGGTGGACTTCGAAGCACCTCGTGAAAAGTCTGCCGAAAGTTCCGGATTGCATATGGAAAGAGGCAAAGGTAATCAGCATCATGGTCGGCGGCAACGATCTCCTGCGCGCTTCGCCGTGGGTGCTCTCTGGCTCCCTCACGAATGCCCAGAAAGTTGTGCAGCGCTTTCACGAAAATCTAGAAAAAATTGTCCACACTGTTCGCAAGCCAAACAACACATGCATCATCGCAACGCTGTACAACCCGTTCCCCAACTCGGACCTGGCGGAAGAGTACATAAGCAAAGTGAACCGGTCCATTCTCCACATTGCAGATCGGTATCGACTGGCAGTTGCCGACGTCGCGAAAGTGTTCCGGAATCGCGAAGAGCGATATATCAAAGGATACAAGCAAGGAAGCCTTCGGGACATGCGGTTTATTGGCAACCCCATTCATCCCAACGACGAAGGACACGCCGCCATCGCCAAGGCATTTCTCGCAGCGTACCGGCGTGCAACGGCCAAGCCGCGGAAGACAAAGAAAAGAGCGTGACCAAGGGCCCGGGATGCGTGTGCGCCACTCTACTTTGGAACCCCGTTCCAGGGCTACTTGACGAACCCTCTTTAGTACGGAAAAATGAGAAGGAATTAACCTGGAGGGTACACTAGGTGGCGGCGAAATGGATGCGTGGATGAACGTATTACGGCACTTCAACGCTCTCAATCTCATCGATATTCTGCTTGTCGCGTTTGTCTTGTACCGTCTGTTGACGCTCATTCGCGGCACGCGCGCGGTTCAGCTGCTCAAAGGGGTCATTATCATCCTCACCGCCACCGCCATCAGCAGTGTATTCAACCTGACTGCGCTCAACTGGCTGTTGAACAAAATCATCACCATTGGGTTGTTTGCCATTCCGGTTGTCTTTCAGCCTGAACTGCGGCGAGCCTTGGAGCAGCTCGGCCGTGGTGGGTTCTTTTCGTTCTCCTTCGGCAGCGCCGGTGGAGCGGAACTCGAGCAGACCATCGCGGAGGTCACCAAGGCGACACAGGTGCTCGGCAAGAGCCGGATTGGGGCGTTGATTGTGATTGAGCGGGAAACCGGGCTCTCCGAATACATCGAAACCGGCACACTGGTTGAGGGGTTGATCAGTTCGGAGCTCCTCATCAACACGTTTATTCCGAACACGCCACTTCACGATGGAGCCGTCATAATTCGGGGCAATCGGGTGGTGTCTGCAGGCTGCTTTCTACCGCTTACCGACAATCGAAATTTGGACAAGAAGTTGGGGACGCGGCACCGCGCGGCGGTAGGGATAACGGAGCAGTCGGACTGTGTCGCCGTGGTGGTGTCCGAGGAGACCGGCAAGGTGTCCCTGGCCGTCGACGGGGTACTGACCATCGGCCTGGAGGAGAGCGCGCTCTACGAGTTGCTCAAGACGTTACTTGTCCCCAAGCGGTCCGGACGCTTGCACTTCCTGAACCGAAAGGCGGAGTCGTAAGGTGGACAGGTTGCTCAAGAATAACCTGGTCTTGCGGATCATTGCATTAGTTTTGAGCTGCATCATCTGGGTAACGGTGTCGATACAGGACAATGCCAACGGAGCACACGCCATCGGCACCACGGAGAAATTCCCGCGCCCTGTGCACGTACTGGTGGACCCGAACTACGTAGTTACCGCCATCGAAAACCCCACCGCAGTCATCTCCGTGCCGGGTGATGTCGTGCAGGCTGTGTCTCTGTCGGCGCAGATGTTTAATGTATCCGTCCAGGCGGACGGGCGCGGTTTAGGCCCCGGCCGGCACCTGTTGCCGCTGCGCGTCGTCGGCATGCCGCTGTCGAACTACACGATAGACCCTAGTGCGGTCTACGTGGTGATTGACAAAAAGGTCACCGCAGCCAAAGACGTGAGCGTGCGCGTTCTGGGCAGTCCGGCGAACGGTTATACAGCAGGCACCGCGGTTGCGGATCTGCAAGCCGTACAAGTCAGCGGTGTCCAATCCGCTGTGGACAAAGTGACTGCCGTTGAGGCGCAGATATCGATTCAGGGAGCGACAAAGTCTGTAAGTCAAGTCGTGAATTTGCGTCCAGTGGACAAGAACGGCTACGTGGTGACCGGAGTGGATGTGGATCCGGCGGCTGTCACAGTCACGGTGCCCATCCAATCGCCACGACTGACGGCGCGCGTCGTCCCGGAGATTGTCGGTCATCCGGCTGCTGGCTATGCCGTGGCCGGAGTCGAGGTGAACCCATCGGTTGTACAGGCTGCCGGAACGACGGCCGCCGCTTCAAAACTCGCGATTCACGTGCCGGTGGATGTGTCCGGCTTGCGATCCACGAGAACGGTCCACGTCGATTTACCGATGCGGCCGGGCGTGACGGAGCTTGTGCCAAGCGCGGTAGACGTGACGGTGAAAATAGAAAGCGCGGCAACGAAAGTGTTCCAGGACGTGCCCATCGAGGTGAAGAATCCGCCGCGAAACGCGCGCGTAGAGATCAGCGGATCGCAAACCGTGAACCTAACCGTCAGCGGGCCGAGGTCGATTGTTAATGCGCTCCAGCCCAGCGATATTGCTGCGTACATCGACGCGGCAAACCTAAAATCTGGCACGAACACGGTCCCGCTCAGCATCTCGTTGCCCACTTGGGTACAGGCCACCCAGGTGTCCGAGCACAGCGTGCAAGTGACGGTCACCGCGGACTGACGTGAACCAATCGGCGCAGGTTCGGCTCGCGGGCGACCGATTGGGCGTTAAAATACTGACACGGCCTGTTGGCTGCGCATAAGCATACTTGATGTCTGAAGGGAGACGACGCAATGGCTCGCTTGTTTGGCACGGACGGTGTCCGTGGCGTTGCAAATAAGGAATTGACTCCAGAGTTGGCGTTTCGGCTTGGCCGCGTTGGGGCGTATGTGCTGACGAAGGACCACGCCGGATCCCGCATCGCGATTGGCAAGGACACGCGCATTTCCAGCGACATGCTGGAAGCCGCGCTCATCAGCGGCGTATTGTCGATGGGAGTGGACGTCCTGCGGCTTGGCGTGATTTCCACGCCGGGCGTGGCGTACTTGACGAAGCATCTGCACGCGGACGCGGGGGTCATGATTTCCGCTTCCCACAACCCGGTGGAAGACAACGGGATCAAGTTCTTTGGCGGCGACGGATTCAAGTTGCTGGACGACGTGGAAGAGGAAATGGAGAAGATCCTGCTCGACTCGCAGGACACTCTGCCGCGCCCAATTGGCGCTGCGGTAGGACGGGTTCACGAAGAGCCGGCGGTGGGGACGTACATCAAGTTCTTGATGGGGACGGTCAACCACCGGTTTGACGGCCTGCACATTGTCCTCGACTGCGCCAACGGCGCCGCGTCGGCCATTGCGCCGCAAGTATTTGAGCGGCTGGGAGCCAAGGTTACAGTGCTCAACGCCCAGCCGGACGGCGTGAACATCAACGTCGGCTGCGGCTCCACCCATCCGCACGTGGTCCAAGGCGCTGTGTTAAAGCACGAAGCAGACCTCGGGCTGGCGTTTGACGGCGACGCAGACCGACTGATTGCGGTGGACGCCACCGGGCACGTCGTCGACGGGGACTTCGTCATGGCCATCTGCGCGAACGCGCTGCACCAGAAGGGATTGCTGGCGAACGACACGGTCGTCGCGACAGTGATGAGCAACCTCGGCTTCATCAAGGCGATGGAGGAACGGGGCATCCGCGTGGAGACCACGGCGGTGGGAGATCGGTACGTCATGGAAGCCATGCGCAAGGGCGGCCACGTCCTCGGCGGAGAGCAGTCCGGGCACATCATCTTCCTCAACCACACAACCACGGGCGACGGCATTCTGACGGCCCTGCAACTGGTCGACATCCTTGTGGAGAGCAAGAAGTCGCTAGCGGAACTGCGGACGGTCATGACGCGCTTCCCGCAGATCCTCGAGAACGTGCGCGTTCGCGACAAACACGCGTGGCGGGAGAACGAACGCATTCAGAGCGCCCTTCGCGAAGGCGAGGCACTGCTCGGAGGCCGCGGCCGGGTACTGGTGCGCGAGTCCGGCACGGAGCCCATCATCCGGGTCATGGTGGAAGGTCCGGAGGAGCGCGTGCTGCAGGAGTGCGTGTCCAAAATCGTCAAGGTGGTTCGCGAGGAACTGGGCGCCTGAGGAACGACTTGCAAGTTGACGGATCCGGATCACCAGGAATACACTGCTGAGTGGTCGCGGATCCGTGTGTGTTGTTCAGATGCGCACCGGATCGAGCAGCAGTAAAGTGGACTGCCCTTGAGAGGGGGGATGCAGGGCTTGGCGAGGCAGACGAACGCGGTGCTGCCGCACAAGCGAAGACGATGAAAGGATTTTGACGCGGCAAAACTTCAAGCAAGACCATGCGGCGGTGAATCCATCACACTGCCAGCGTGTGAAGCGCCAGGACTGGCAGCCATGAGCTTGCTGCCAGTTGACGCGGAGGAGGTTGGCGAACCATTCGGCGGGTGCCTCCCGGTGCGAGACCGCGCCGCAAGCAAAACTCGAAAACCATCAGGCGACTGGTGGAACAAGAGTTCGCAGGTCACAAGGAGGATACTACTTCATGTGTGGAATTGTTGGTTACATCGGTAACCGGAATGTGCGCGATGTCGTCGTCGGCGGATTGGCAAAACTCGAGTACCGCGGCTACGACTCAGCGGGCATTGCCACTCTCAATGAAGGCAAAATCACTGTTGTGAAGTCCGTGGGCCGACTGGCCAACCTGGTAGACAAGCTGGAAACCACGCCAGTGGGCGGGCACCTCGGCATCGGCCACACGCGCTGGGCGACACACGGCCGGCCGTCGGACGAAAACGCCCATCCGCACCAGGACTGCAGTGGTCGGTTTGCCATTATTCACAACGGGATCATCGAAAACTACCTCTCGCTCCGCGAAGAGTTGATTGAAAAAGGGCACGAGTTCAAGTCGGAAACCGACACCGAAGTGGTGGCGCATCTGATTGAAGAGCTGTACAACGGTGACCTTCTCGCGACCATGGTCGCTGTCGGCAAGCGGATCAAGGGTGCGTACGCGCTGGTTGTCATGACGAAGGATGAGCCGGATAAAATTGTTGCCATGCGCAAGGCAAGCCCACTCATCATCGGACTTGGCGACGGCGAGAACTTCATCGCCTCCGACATTCCGGCTGTGCTCGAGTACACGCGCGACGTGTACGTCCTGGACGACGGGGAAATGGCCGTGGTCCGCAAGGACTCGGTGGAATGTTACACTCTTGCGGGCGATCCGGTGAAAAAAGAAGTCCTGCACGTCACCTGGGACGCGGTGGCCGCGGAACGGGGTGGATATGACCACTTCATGCTCAAGGAAATCCACGAGCAGCCGAAAGCCATCCGCGACACCATGACCGGGCGGATTGCGCCAGACTACTCCAAAGTGGTGCTCAACGAGCTCGGGTGGGAGCCGGATTTCGCCAAGGCGATTGACCGAATCCACATCGTCGCCTGCGGAACGTCGTGGCACGCCGGCCTCGTCGGCAAGGCGGTCATCGAGAAGCTGGCCCGCATCCCGGTGGACGTGGAAATCGCGTCGGAATACCGTTATCGCGATCCGATTGTCACTGACAACACGCTCATCGTTGTCATCAGTCAGTCGGGTGAAACGGCCGACACGCTGGCGGCGCTGCGGGAAGCCAAGGCGCGTGGCCGGCGCGTGCTCGCCATCACCAACGTGGTGGGCAGCTCGGTGGCCCGAGAAGCGGACGACGTCATCATTACGTGGGCCGGTCCGGAAATTGCGGTGGCTTCCACAAAGGCGTACACGACCCAGTTGATTGCGCTCTACCTGCTCGCCGTCTACTTTGCGCAGGAGCGGGGACTGGTCAGCGAGAACGAAATTCGCGACATCCTGACCGCGATGGAGAGCCTGCCGCAGGCGGCGGAACAAGTGCTCGACGCGGCGCCGCAGATCCGGGAGTTTGCCGAGGAGTACAAGGACGCGCACGACACGTTCTTCATCGGCCGTGGCATTGACTACTCCCTGTCGCTCGAAGGCGCGCTGAAGCTGAAGGAAATCTCGTACATCCACGCCGAAGCCTATGCGGCTGGCGAGCTCAAGCACGGCACACTGGCCTTGATCACTGAGGGCGTTCCGGTCATCGCGCTGGTGACCCAGGCCGACCTGTACGAAAAGACGCTGAGCAACATCAAGGAAGTGAAAGCGCGCGACGCGTTTGTCCTCGGCATCACCTTCGTCGGCGACGAGGAGCTGCAGAAGTCGGTCGACGACGTGATCTACCTGCCAAAGGTCATGCCGCTGCTGTCGCCCATCATCGCGGTCATCCCGCTGCAGTTGCTCGCGTACTACGCCGCCGTCGCGCGGGGGAACGACGTGGACAAACCGCGCAACCTCGCGAAGAGCGTCACGGTGGAGTGAGGCGAGGGGTACAGGCATTCGGGTTGTGATGTGGGTTATAACAACAGATGTCACAGATTATAATTAACATTGTCGCTCGAAAATAACGTCGTGTGACATTCATTCAAAGGCCTGACACGGCAAAAACATTGCTACGTCAGGCCTTTTTTTTTATTCGACTTGAACGCTTATCAATCGGTATATTTGACGAAAAGTGGAATCATGTGGTATGATTCTCGTCAAAATAATTATACTGAATTTTGATGCAAATTGCTCGATTCAAACAATGTGCTGTATGGATTGGCTAAATCGGATTTGGATCGAAGAAGATATCGCTAAGGTCCGAAGCGGTGTATTCCGCATAATAAAAGTGCAGACAACCGCAGCGTAAAATTGCAGAGTTAGCCTGCGCCGTGTCGTATTGCTATGATTCTACTTCTCGTAAGCAACAATCTTTGCGAAAAGAGCCTCGTTCAAAGCGCTCGGCAAAGATATCGGAACCAAGGCCACAGACGAGCT
>CAZYAH010000097.1:0-7483 GCA_964645595.1 uncultured Alicyclobacillaceae bacterium
GAAAACCGGAATACGCGCAAGCGTATCGTGGGTTCGAATCCCACCCTCTCCGCCAGTCAAGTAGTCTAAGTCGTTGATAGTACGTACTTTCCTGTTTTCAGCCGTTTCCTACCCACGTTTCTACCCACATTCGGGCTGCTTCCGGCCCGGATTCGGCTGGTCTTAGTGGGTGCCGAGCGGTCGATGGGGGGGCTACTCTCTGGGCAGGGCACTAAAGGCCAATCCTGGGGGGATAGTCGCCCGTCCCTCGCCCCTACTCCGCACAGGATGTAGGGCGGGCTATGCCTGTCTCACGGTACTGCTGGCCGGGATAGGGTGACGAGGTGGGGGGGTATCAACCCTTTCCGGCTTTTCCCGTCCCCCACTTGTTGAGGCTCCCGCTCTGCCTACCTGTCGCCTGTCCCGTGAACATCTCCCCCGTTTCGTCTTTCTGCGTAGCGGCGCAAAAAATGAGCAGCCTGTTGAATCAACCACCTGTTGCCTTAGGGTCAACACAGGATGTTTCCACTTCTGGAGGCTCATTCGATCCTGCTTCCCGATCACCGTCGAATCGGTAACGCCAGGAGTCCCGTTATTCGGAGAGGAACAGGTTAGGGGCAGGCTACGAATTAACGATCCCTGTTCTATCCGTCATGGCAGAAACATCGCCGGTTCCATCCACCACCCCGGACGAGGGCAGCTCCCTAGACCCCTCCACGCCTGAAATTTTTAATATTTTCTGTCAGGAAATAAATACCTGTTTCAGTAAACGCTGCTATCACCGGAGCGAGTACTAGCCAACTCATTCACGGTGGCGTCCTGTCTCCGACTCTCCGGTCTGGTGAGCCAGTGGATAGATGATCTGGTATAGCAGTAGGGCTAATCCAATCAATACCGCTGGACACCTGCGCGTGCGCGTATTGAGTGCTAGGATATTGAGCGTTGCGCTAACGTGAGTGAGTCACTGACATGCCGCGAATGTTTGGACTGTTTCTGCGGGACATTTATCCTGAAGGCCGGTGTTTAGCCAAGAAGAAGAACGGTATTCCGTGCAAGATCAGGGGGGCGGTATTCCTGTGCAAGAACGGCAAGCTGCGGTGTAAGTTTCACGGTGGGAAATCAACCGGGGCCAGGACTCCCGAAGGCAAGGAAAAAGCCAACCGGGTAAGGCGTGAGGGGTGGGAGCGAAACCGGGAACGGATCATGAAGGCCCTGCAGCAGGGGCACAAGGAATGGCGTGCCCGGCAGAGAGTTGAGAAACTGGCGTTGGCCGAACGGGAGCGGGCGTCGAGGGAACGGATACGGTTAAGGACGGAAGCAATTTTCCGCGAGATCACCGGGAAGCCCGTAACGCGCTCACACACGTAACGTCAAGTGGATTTGCCGCGCTACCCCTTGCCCTTCACGCCTTCCCGCCAACAACAAAAACCCCGCCGAAGCGGGGTCATGCCCAAGCTGCGGGGCGCGTTAGAAATGGCAGCTATCGGCCAAGGGTGCCGCTGGAACGAAACGGTTAGGCTTCATTTGCCACCGTTTCATCTTAGAGCCTATCAAGAATTTCTTTTCGTTTCTTCTCGTATTCCTCGCTCGAAATTAGACCTTTGTCGCGCAGTTCCATTAGCTTTTGTAATTGGGCTGCTTCGTCGCGCTGTGGTGCTACAAGCAGGACTTGCGCACTTGGTGCAGGCGTGGCGGCGGCCGGTCTTGGAGGTTCGACTGTGGGGCTTGGAAGTGGAACTGCGGGTGAATTTGGTCTAGATGTTTCCGAAGTTGCCACGTCATCTTTCGGTGGAAGCACCCGGTAGCCGCGTGCCTCCATGCAGGACTTGTAAACCTCACGCTGCTTGGACTTTTCTATTTCGTATGCCACTGGAAGACCAACGATCGTCATTCCGAGTAGGAAGGCACCTGTCTGTCTTTCAGTAGTGCTTGCCTCAAGTCTAGCCCGATCTTTGCACGCAAGATTATCTAGCTGCATTTGATCCTGCGACTTAGGCGATAGAGGAATCGCACCCGAGGAAAGTTGAAATGTGCCGCATGCAGCGCAAAGAGATGCGATTGCAACAGCAGGAAGAAATCGACAGAAACGAAGAGTTTCGGTAGTGAGCGCGACTCTCAACTTAGTTCTCCAAGGGATAGCATAGCCCTCCCACTGATCTGCTCCACCAGTTTAATCCGGAATGGCCTGAATGTCTGCTTCGGGTCAGATGCGGACATTCGCCAACGGCTGCTATCAGGCATCAGGCGACCTCATTGCCGTATAGCTCTGCGGTGCGCCTTCTCTTTTATTCGACGAAAGCTCTCCCGCATGTACTCGCGGGAGTCACCCCCATGTGCCCAGCACAGGCCGTTGGCATAGACGACGATGCGTTGACACGGCAATCCGGCCTTGGTGGTGCCCCGGCAGCGTCCCGAAAACGTGTAACCGCGCTAATCCATCAGTGCACCGTCCCGCTGTGTTTCTCCAGAAGATCCAAGAACAGCACCCCGTCCCACTTTGCGGCGGGGATAAGCAGGTCAACGGTTCCCACGTCGCGGATTGCCAACGTGAGCAGGACGAAACCGGGAACGGCCTGCATGTCCGACACCGCTGCATACTTCGCCTCGGGATGGGCTTCCAGCAGCGCCAGGACACGCCTACGGCGTCCTTCGGCTGCCGGGTCGGGTGTTGGGTCGTCGGTGTCAGGCGAAGCCACGTTGCATGTAACGGGGGATAGTGCCGCCAGTAGTTCCGACTTGTTCGCCCTGAGCAAGTCCACAATTTCAGGTGTCACTGACGCCTTGGGGGTGGCGATCAACTTGTCCCCCCTGCGGCTCAGGTTGACGCCAACCGCGTGTAATTGCGCCAGGATGTCGGGAGCGCCCATCAGACTTCAACCTCACCCGTGCCACCCTCTTTATGCGTAACATCCGTATCATGCGTAACGTCTTCGTGGTGTGGCGTTACGGTTGTTACGCTTGTTACGTCAGAATCCGGTTCCGGGGGGAGGTATCGGTTCCAGGCATCATGCAGGTCTTCCCGTGCATAGCCCCGTGCCGTTGGCTCCCCCGTTCTGATTACCTTGGGCGCGACGCCATAGGGCCGGAGGTACGTTGCCAGTCGGCGGGCGTCTATCGGTTTCCCCCTGATGTCGCCCCACGGGGATTCGTCCAGTTCAACCAGTGCGGTCAGGATTTTGTCAGTAGTCATCGCGGACAACTCACCGAATATCGTTCGCATGTCGGCTAGGAGCCGCACCCCAAGGCTGGGAGGGCTTGCCTTGGCGTCCGTAACAAGCGCAACAGCCGCCGCACGTGCCGTAACGGGCCAGTCACCTCCGGCAGCATCGGCAACGGCCAGCAGAGCCTCCCACACATCGGCATCTCGATCCTCGATCCCTGCGGGCATATTCGGGCGGGCGTCCTTCGCCTTGTCAGCTATGAGAATGGCCCAAGCCGCAAGCTGATCCCGTATCGCATTTCCAACTGGTGCATGTAAGCGTCGGCGGTAGGGATCAACTCTTTCTGTCGGCGCACGCCTTCGCATACGGATCACAACGGATCGCGTCAGGATCGTGTCGGGGAGGTTGCCTAATCCTGCCAAGGCAACGGCACAATACGCTGGCAACTCCTCGGTTTCGATGATCTTCCCGCGCACAACGCAGCGGCCTGCCATTGCGCCGCGACGATGCCCTGCATTTAGAATTCCTCGTATTTCCTCGTTCTCCTTGGCTCGCGGCCCGAATAGGGTATCTATCTCGTCGTAAAGTATTGTTGGCTCGCCGTTCTCGTCCGATACTTTTCGGAAGATGTAGGCTGGCGTCGCGTTGATCGCCTCCACCGGACGCGGCACCAACGTTTCGGTTATCTCAAGTGCACGCGTCTTTCCTGATGCGGGTTCGGGCGACAGAAAGGCAATCCGAGGTGTAGATTCCCATGCGTCCATCAGATGCGCGTGCGCCACCCACAGCGTATGAGCGATACGCGCCCCCTCGGATGGGTAAATCACGAAGCGACCCAGGAAAGTATGTACTCTGTTCAGCAGTTCGGACCCGGCAACACTAACGGTAGGCGATGGCGCAGTAGAATCTGCTTTCTCCAGTACCGCTTTGCCACCGGCAATCCGCTTGTCGAGCGCCACGGCTCCGCGCTCGATGCTCGCCATAGAGTTACTTTCCATCTGCCACCCCCACGGCGGATTGCAGCCGTTCAGCCGCGAGCAACAACCTTGCGCGGTCAACCTCAGTGAGTACCGTTCCGTGAGCTACGTTCGACGCAGCGACAGCAACAACCAGCGTTTCAAACCAGACGCACCGCAGCAAGTCAATCGGATTGAAGGGTCGGCGCTGATTGCGAACGTAATAGCCGCCCTGGGGTTTGTCGGGAAACAACGCGGAAGCGTCCATTCCAACCGCCCCAAGCACTGATTCCCAGCTACATAGTGCATGGCAGTAGATCAGGACTCGGCCATCGACCTGTTCAGAAATAGCAAGCGAGGGGTGTCTATCATCGTGGGCCGGACACCGCGCAATCCATTTGTCCGGGGCAGTTTGCCTGACGTGCTCAAGGCGGGATAAAAGACGATCAGCAATCATGCCGCCCCCTTACTTTTATCGGGCGCGGTATAATCTGCTTGTCTGTCTATTTCGTTTTCGCTCTCGGCCTCGTCTCGCAAACGGGGCCGTTCTTTTTTGTCGGGCGGCGACCATAGTAATTCGATCTGCCTGAGACACTCGGATACATGAACGTGGGCGGGGCGCATCATGCCGCCACCCGCTCACGCTTCACCACCTCGATATAGGCCCGAATTTCCGATTCGGGCCAGGACGCCTTACGGCTGACCGCGTGGACTGGCTTGGTTAGCTTTCCGGAAGCAACCAGCCCATAGACTGACGTGCGGCCAACACCAAGCAGCCTCATAACTTCCACGAGGGGCACTAGACGATCTACTGTCTGCATATTCGCTCTCCAAAGTGAACCGCCGTTGTGCTGGCGTATGAGAGCGAATATTGGGGTTAAAGGTCGGGCATGGATATGAGAAATAAGGCGTGTCGGTTATTTCTCCTGGTTCCCGCGCCGGGGTTGGCCTCGGCTTGCTTTCTTGCCTAGGTGAGATAACGGGATGAGATAGATGTAATCCGAGTCTCGCAACTTTTTTGCCGCCAAGAGCGCATCCCTTACAGCCCGGTTGCGCGGGAGGTCTGGGTATTCATTACTCACGCGCCCAAAAAACACTTTTCCGATTTCGGATTCTTTCGTGCCAGCATCAATGGCGTCAAGAATTCTCAGGTAAAGGGGATAGTTTTGCGTTCGCTTTTCTACAGGCTGGATTAAACCACGTTTCCTCAGTTCTTTCTGGATTGCCCTGAGGTTCCTTTCTGCTCGTTTGAGTTGGAAGCCAAGAGGTAAAGCTGTGTCAAAGCAAACAATAATTTCTTGTGGGCTGAAGGGTTCAGGAACACTCCACTCTAGATATGGTTCTGGAAGATTAAGGCGTTGTAGGCCCGAATCGCCCCCGCCTTCTGAAATATCGATTCCGCTCGCATGCATTCCTGGCCATGCATCACTTCCAAAATGTACTTGTGCATCAGGATCGTCGGGGTTAGGGGCCTCTAAATGATCACCGTCCGTAAGGCCAACGTTCCATTTTTCAGAAATACGACCAATTGGAAGTCCAATGCTTGCGGAGGGGACTCGTGCTAGATACTCCCTAAAAGTTTCATTTGGTTTGGGTTTCTCTCCTCGAAAAAGGGGAACAAAAATATCACCATCAATTTTATGGTCAACCCCCTCCGGAAGAACGACATGCCCAGAGTTAAATTCCTTTAGGTAGGGCGGGAGATTTTGATATTTCTGATAGTCGCTACGATACTTTGGGTTGCGCCGCAAGAATTCCCAAGCCCAACGACCCATACTTGTAGTTTTAGGGTTTGGGTAATCCGATTCATTTTTCCAGTCCGGCTTTATGCTCATAGCGCGCCCCTTCACGCATCTTTCCCTTTGAAAAAGAAGCCAGCCCAGACCGGGAAAGGGAATCCCGGCTTTTCGGTAGCGAACCTAGGGCCAGCTATTCTTTATGCCGCTTGCCTCATGGGTATTACAGCACCATCCTTTGCCGGGGTGTTAACGTAATCCGCCCAGGTGTCCATCAGCTTCCGGCGTTTCTCGAACAGGTCACCGCGTCGGTAGGCGGCCTCTGCCTGATTGTTGATCGTGTGCGCCAGCGCCATTTCGCAAACCTCATGGGGGAAAGCCGTTCTCTCTGCCGCCCAATCCCGGAAGCTAGACCGGAAACCGTGTGTAGTTACGTGCACTTCCATACGGTCCAGCAGTTGCAGCATTGCCATGTTGCAGAGGGGCTTGCCGGTACGCGGGCCGGGGAACAGGCATCCGGCCTTTTGTTCCAGCAATTCCTTTGCAATCTCCAATGCGCGAGGGGAAAGCGGTACGCGATGCTCAACCTTGGCCTTCATGCGTGAGGCGGGAATGGTCCACGTCGCGTTGGCAATATCGAATTCCTCTGGCATTGCGTTGGTGGCCTCGCTTGTCCTGGCGGTTGTCAGGATTACAAATTCCAGACAGCGGGCGGCTGCGCCGGGGATCGTGCGGAGCCTCGATACGAAGGCGGGAACCCCGGAGAAGGGCATAGCGGTATGGTGCTTAACCCTGCCTTTCTTAGAGAGCCTCGGCAGAAGCATATCCAGATGCCCACGCCACCGGGCCGGGTTTTCCCCGGTCCTGTATCCACGGGCCTTTGCCCAATCCAGTACGGCTTCAACGCGGCCCCTTACCCTGCTGGCAGTTTCCGGCTTCGCGGTCCAGATCGGCTCAAGGAATTTGAGGATCAGATCGTTATCTACGTCCTGAACGGGCAGGGTGCCTATTACCGGGTTTGCGTAAGTCTCGATGGTGTTGGTCCACTGGTCGGCGTGTTTCGCGTTGCGCCAGCCCGCCTTGTGAGACTCGATGTAGAGCTTGGCGCATTGGGCAAACGTGACAGCCCTGGCCGCTTCCGCCGCCTTGCGCTGCAATTCCTTGTCTCGCGCCGCAATGGGATCTATTCCTTGCGACAACAGCCCACGTTGCGCCGTTGCTTTGTCTCTGGCCTCTGGGAGTGTCACCGCGTGGAGCGGCCCCAGACCCATGTATCTGTCCGTTTTGGACACTGGCGAACGGAATCGAAAAATCCAGGTCTTGCTGATCTTGTCGCCAGAGGGCGCAAGCTGGAGATACAGCCCGCCACCATCGGCATAGAGGCCGGGGAGTTTCTTGGTCGCTACTGACCTGCTCGATAGCCTGTTAAGCTGTCTCATTGGAACCTCTACCCACGTTTCTACCCACAATGAGGAACCGGATTTTGGCGAGCGGTCCCGTATCGCTGCGAAGTGTTCGCACAGTCGCTAAATATTCCCGCGTCTGTTGACTGTCAAATTTAGGACGATGGCGAACATTCACGAATACCACTCTATGCCCACCCTCTCCGCCAATAAAAAAGCGACCCAGCGGTCGCTTTTTTACATGCAGC
>CAZYAH010000098.1:0-7325 GCA_964645595.1 uncultured Alicyclobacillaceae bacterium
CACCGTTCGGCCGGCTTGTAATGTAGAGCGTCCCGCCGATGCGCTGGATGCGTTCGTACATTGTACTGGTACCCAGTCCCGGTTGTACGGAGGATTCACGAAAACCGATGCCGTCGTCCTGGATGGAGACAACAAGCTTTCCGGAACTGTGCGAGACGCGAAGGTACACGTTCTTGGCCTGAGCGTGCTTGAAGGTGTTCTGCAGCGCCTCGTCTACCACCTTGAGCAGGGCTTCCCGCTGCTCAAAGGTCACGAACACGTCGCCATTTCCCTCGACAGTGAGGTGAATCCGAGTCTGCGTCTGCAACTGCAGGGGAGCGATTTTTTGCCGGATGAGGGAGATGAGCCCCCGTTCATCTTGCGGGCACAGCGTCTCAATCAGATCCCGCATTTCCTGCTGACTCTCTGCAATCAATCGCTCGATGCGCACTACGGCCTCGTCAATTTCGCTGTGATCGCGCTTTCGCTCCGCCAGCATCTTGACGGTCCGCGACAAGAGCAAGGCCGAAAACAACCGCTGACTGACCGCGTCGTGCAAGTCGGCTGCCAGGCGGCGGCGTTCCACCCACTTCGCGTCTTCCAGCGACTGCTGATACAGGCGGGCGTTTTCCAGGGCGGCTGCAACGTGCCAGGCAAACGCAGACACCACATCCTCGTCGATGTCGCGAAAGGCGCTCGGGTAACAGCTCTCGAGGCGGATTTCGTACTCGGAGTGCGGAATCGGGCGGACGAGAACACTCCGTGCGTCCGGCAGCAGGACGCGCTCTGGTTCCGGCAACAGCGGCTTGTCTTCGCTGTTCAGATAGGAGTACTCAGAACCACGCTCGTTCGGCGGCTTGTACGCCGCAGTCACCAGGCGGGGCTTCTCGTCTGGTTTGCCTGTCGCTGTGCTGACCGTGATCCCGCAACACTCGTAGCCGAGCGCTTCGACAAACTGGCGGACGGCAAACTCAAGAATGGCGGCGGGTTGCACGAAACTCACCAACTCTGCCGCCATCTCCGACATCGCTCGCAACTGGTTGGCTCGGTGGCGTTCATCGGCCAGGATGCCAGCGCGGTCCACGGCGACCGCCACGTGGTGTCCAATGGCGGTCAACAATTGGAGCGCCGAGTTAGTGAAAACGCTGTGGCCCGCAGCGGCGACGTTCAGGATTCCGAGCGGCTTTCCCTTGCTGCGCAGGGGAACGCTGGCGTGGTACTTGAGGCCGGACTTGTCGCCGACGGCGTCGCGGAGCCGGCTGCACCGCACAATGTTGACCGCCTTGTCGAGCCGCCCGGACACAAACTGGTCCTGGCACTCGCACCACCCAGTCTTCAAGGGCGCTGCGTCGTTGCAGGACAGGGCCGGCGGCAGGCCGCTCGCTCCGACTTCGACGAAGCTGCTGCGCTTCGGATCAAAGCGGAACGCCCACGCGGTGGACAGCCCGAGTACGCCGCTTAAGCGCGGCAAGATGGCTTCCATGGCTTGCGAGACGTCGGTGGTCTCGTTGAGCGCCTCTGCGATGTCCTTGAGAATGGTCAGCTGTACTCCTTCTTGCAAGAACTCTTCGTCTCTGTGAGTCAAGCGAATCCTTCCCAAACTCCGTATATTCTCGATAGTATCACAATACTGGAAAAACGTTCGCCACTTTCCGGCACCGGCTGAAACAAAACGCCAGCCTCACTCAGAGAACGAGGCTGACGTCGCCAAACTCGTGCCAAAGATACCCGCGCTTTACTGCTTCCTGATACGCCCGGCGCAAGAAGGCAGGGCGCACAAACGCGTACATGAGGGCCAAGTGGCTCGATTGGCTGTCATGCATCCCGGTCACCAGGCCGGTCACCACCTTGGGCGGAGTCGCGGGGGTGACCAGGTGCGTCGTCCAGTTGGACCCCGCCGCCACGGTTCCATCCGACTGCACGGCGCTCTCGAGGGCCCGGACGACCGTCGTGCCGACGGCGATGACGCGGCGGCCTTCGGCAATGGCTTCATTCACAGCGTTCGCCGTCGCCTGCGGGATGTCGTACCACTCCGGGAGCACCGGGTGATGGTCCAAATCCACCTCCACCTCGTGGCTGGAGACGCCGGTGTGCAGTACGAGCCACCGGATCTTCACGCCTTTGCGGGCGAGGTTGCGCAACACGTCTTTCGTGAACGGCCGGCCAGCGGACGGCATTTCCGCGGATCCGGGAATTCGCGCAAACACCGTCTGGTAATGGGACGCGTCGTAGTCGCGCGGCACGTAGTTGTAGCGAATGGGCGATCCGATGTCTAGCGCCACCTGGAACAGGTCTACCGCGGAGCTCACCCGCCATAGGCGGCTGTTCGGGTGAAACTGCGCTTCGACGCGAAGTTTGCAGACCGCGTCGGGCACACCCGGCCGGACAACTTCGATGACGTCGCCCGGCCGGAACGCGCGCCGATCCGGTCCACCGTTGGCGGTTCTGCGCTCGACGATGTACTCCGTGTCCGAGAGTTTCGTCGCTAGGTGCAGGAACAGGTGCTCCTTGCCAAAGCGGGCGTGCAGGCGGCCTGGAATGGTCGCCGACGCGTTGACCACCAACACGTCGCCCGCAGAGAGAAAGTTCGGCAACTCGTAAAAATGGGCGTGGCGCACGGCGCCGGTGGCTTTGTCGAGAATCATCAGGCGCACTTCGTCGCGGCGCATGCCGCGGTATTCGGCGGGCGCGGAAGCTGGGGCCGGCGCCTGCGACAGGTACAGGTTGAGGTCCAGTGCGGATGTGGTCACGTCAGACTCCCCCTGTCGCGACGAGCCGGCTTCCGTCGACCTGCAGGCGCCGTCCGCTGGGATACGGAAACGCGGTCGTGGTGACGAGCGGATCGAACAGTTGTGCGATGACCTGCGCGACATCGGCAGGGTCTGGCAATCCTTGCGCGCCTGGGACGGCAGCCTCGTGCATCGCGGTCTGCATGTCGCCCGGATCCACCGCGAAAAACGCGACGTTATCGGCTTCCGTTTCTGCTGCAAACGTCTTGGTCAGGAGGTCGAGCGCAGCCTTGGATGCGCCGTATACACCCCAGCCCGGATAGCCGCCCACAGCGGCGTCGCTCGAAATGGACAGGGCGACCGCCCGCGGCGCCTTTTTCAGGTAAGGGAGCGCCTCCTGCAACAGCATCACCGGGGCGAACGTGTTGACCTCAAACACGCGGCGAAAGTTGGCGATGCTGGTATCGGCGAGGTTGGGCAGCGGCAAGTCGCCGAGAATCGACGCATTGTTCACAAGTGCGTCGAGGCGTCCGAAGCGATGGACGACGTTTTGGATCCACTGGGTGCGGAAGAACGGATCGCCCACGTCGCCGACGAATCCTTCCACCGGGCCGTATTCGGACAGCTGGCGCAGCGCTTCTTCCAACGGCGCAGATCGGCGAGCGCAGATGGCGACCGCCATGCCTCTCTTTAGCAGTTGCTCCGCCAGCGCGCGGCCGAGGCCCGCGCTGCCTCCGGTAATAGCGACAACAGGTTGCTGGTTGGACATGCAAACTCTCCTCCTCGCGACCGTCACAGCGGTCTCTTGTTTCGTACCTGTCTCCAGAGTACGTGGAGGCGGTGGTTTGCTCATCCGACGGCCGCATTACCGGAGTAGGTCGTTGGTCCTACGGCTTTGTGCGTGCGCCAAGTTGTCAGTGCCCGTTGCTCACCGTGTAGACGACCTTCACGTCGGTGGAAATGGTTTGCTTGCCCGGTGACACGGGCGCTGCGGCGGAATCCATGCTCTTCTCGTACATGATGGGCCCGGGGGAACCGGATGCGGTGGTCTCAACCGATTGGACTCCAGTGATCTGGACGCCGAGCGCCTTGGCGATGCTCTCCGCCTGGTCGCGCGCGTCGGCGAGCGCCGCGTTGTAAGCCTGCTTTTGGACTGCCAGGGGATTCGAGACCTGGTAGTTGACGCCGTTGATTTGGTTTGCGCCCGTCTTGACCAACAGGTCGATAATGGACCCGACGGTGTCCAGAGCGCGGACGTGCACCTCGATGTTGTCCACTGCTTCAAAGCCGGTTGGCGACTGACTCCCTTGCGGGCTTGCAGTACCGTAACTGGGGTGAATGGTGTACCAGGTGGTGTGCACGTCGTCGCCCTTAATTCCCTGTTTCGCGAGAGCTTCGTACAGGTTCTTCACGATTTCGTCGTTCTTTTGCTGGGCCGTCTTCGCATCGGCAGCAGTGGTCAGCACACCCGCATTGATGACAGCGAGGTCCGGTTCTGCCTTTTGCTCGCTGTGTCCGACGACCGAAATGGTAGCCCCCTGTGTCGTGCCAGGCGATTCGGCTTGGACGGGAGCGCGATGGATGGTTGCAAACGCCAAAGCCGTGGCCGCGCTAATGCCGGCAGCGGCCAGTACAAGTTTGCGGTTCATACATTCATCCTCCTTGGCAGGCGAGTATCACAGCCCGCGGTGCAGTCGACCGACGGTGCTAAGTCTTAACTGTCCTCATCCGCATGTGTACTCACCAATTAGGACGAAAATGGGACGATTTTGCGACACGTTCCATCAAACGTCCTGACAACTTATCTTGCTCCCGCCTGTGACGGCGGGCGCGTCGGACCGGGAATTCCGGTATCCGGCCCCTGTGGTAGAATAGACGTGACTTCACTCAAGGGGAGCGTAGGCACGTGGCGAATTTGTTTGGCTCCACATATCTCGCGGCGACGGATGCCGCAGAGCGAATCCGAAACGTATTTTGCGTGGGCAGAAACTACCGGGATCACGCATTGGAACTTGGCAATGCAGTTCCCGAATCACCGCTCATTTTCGGCAAGCCGACGCACGCATTGACTACGGCGCGAGGCGCACTGGCGTTGCCAGCGGACAGGGCGAACATCCACCACGAGCTCGAAATCGTCCTGTACCTGAAGCGGGAACACGTGCCGGGACAGCCTTTCACGGAAGCGGTCGGCGGGGTGGGCCTCGGCCTGGATCTGACCGACAGGGACGCCCAGTCGGCCCTCAAGGCGGCGGGCCAGCCTTGGGAGTACGCAAAAGGGTTCCGAAACTCAGCAGTCATCACGGATTTTCGGGAAGTCCAGGATTGGGAGGCATTGCAGCAGACGCCGTTTGAACTTCGGATCAACGGCAAAGTGGTGCAGTCCGGGGTCGCCCGCGACATGCTGTTCTCCTTTCAAACCTTGCTGGACTTCATTGCAAAACACTTTGGACTGCGGGCACACGACGTGGTTTACACGGGAACGCCGGCCGGCGTAGGTCCACTGCGCGCGGGAGACGAATTGGAGTTGTTGTTTGACGGGGAAGTCTGGGGGCACTGCACGGTCGAGAAGCATCACGGGGAGGTGTACCATGCCGCGGACGCACGGACTTGAAGAATACCTTGAGGCGATATACGTGTTGCACAGCGAAGGCGAAACCGTACTGCCTTCGGTCCTGGCAGACTACTTGGGAGTGGCTCGCCCGACCGTGTCGCAGACGGTGCAACGGATGACCGCTTCCGGATACGTGACCACTGGAGATGGTCGCGAGATCGTTCTAACGCCTGACGGGCGGAAGAAAGCGGAGGTCATTGTCCGGCGCCATCGTCTGCTCGAGCGCTGGTTGACGGACGAACTCGGCCTGGATTGGGCGGACGCGCACGTGGAAGCTGGGCGCTTGGAACACGCCGTCTCGCCACTGGTTGAACAACAGCTCTTCGAAAAGCTCGGTCGCCCGACCACCTGTCCGCACGGAAACGTGATACCAGGTTCCGGCGCGGAGCAACTCCCGGGAATACCGCTGACACAGATTGAGCCGCCCGCTGTGGTTCGTGTCATTCGGATCTACGAGCAGGCGGAAGAGGATCTGGATCTGCTGCGGTTTCTGCACCGGGCTGGAATTGTTCCGGGAGCCCGCTTGGAACTGGTCGGCGGAAAAAGCCAATTTGAGGCCGGCGTTCCCCTTGTCGTAGAGGGACAATCCTACTCCCTGGATGAACAGGTCGCGCGGCGCATCCTAGTGGATACCAAGGTGTAGAGACGGGCTGCGGCAGGGAACACCGGGGCGCTTGCATGTCTTGTCCGCCGTTTGAACAGGATAAATGAACGAATGTCGTCGTTTATCCGGTTCAAAGGAGTGTAGAAGTGTTCCGATGAGCGCCAAACGAAGCCCGCGATGGAAAAGATGGCTGAAACGGTTTGCTCTCACAGCCACGGCGTGCTGTTTAATCACTGCGGTTATCCCGAACGCTGACGCCAAAGAGGCCCGCACGGTTGCGATTAACGCACGAGCCGCCATTGTCATGGACGCGGACACCCACGAGGTGTTGTACAGCAAAAACGCAGAGACGCCTGTGTATCCCGCCAGCACAACAAAGTTGATGACCGCGATTCTGCTCGTCACGCACCTGAAGCCGGACGATCCGGTGTACGTCAGCGAAGCGGCTGCTCGCCAGCACCGGGTGCGCCTTGGTCTCAAGGCCGGTACCACCATTACGGCGGAAGACGCCCTGCACGCCCTATTGTTGAAGAGCGCGAACGACGTGGCCTACGCTGTGGCCGAAACGGTCGGCGGATCCGAAGAAGGGTTTGCCCGGATGATGAACGTCAAGGCCCGTCTCATCGGGTGTACACACACCAATTTTGTCACCCCGAACGGACTGCACGACGACGAACACCAGTCGACCGCTCGCGATATCGCGCTCATTCTGGCCGAAGCACTGAAATACCCTCGAATTGTTAGGGCCATGCAGACGCATGACTATACGGTCGCCGGAAAGTCCATTCGCAACGGCAATCGAATGATTTACCTGAAGAACGCGTCGTTTGGCGAAGTGATTGGCGGAAAAACTGGGTTTACGTCGAAAGCGATGTATTGCCTGGCCTTAGCGGCCAGGCAGGGAGACAAAGTGCGGATATCCGTCGTCCTCGGCGCCCCGCGCAAGAGCGCAATGTACCGGGAGACGAGGAGGCTTCAGGAATTCGCCTACAAAGGCCGCAAGGTCACGCTTGTTTAATGGCGCAGCCAAAGTGAAGGAGCGAGGGTGGCACCTTGCTTCCGCTAGCCCAGGAACCGAATGCGGTGTCACGCCTTAAGAGGCGTTGGCACTGCTTTTGTTTTTGTCGTTCTGCGACTTGTTGTGGGATAGCAGCACGCCCGCGACTGTACACACTGCGGCGGCTCCGTTGGCGATGTCGTTGATCTGTTGATCGCTGATGACATGGAGGCCGAACGCCTCCAGGATAATCTTCAGCGCGCCCAGCAATGTGAGGGTGAGCGACACAATGTTTTTGGTTTGCGACAGATTCTTCAACGCGTCAAACCATATTGCCGGCGAAGTTAGAGCGACTGTGGGTGAACTCGACGCGCTCGCCGATTGGTCCGGTTGATCTGTTGAGAC
>CAZYAH010000099.1:0-7226 GCA_964645595.1 uncultured Alicyclobacillaceae bacterium
AAACACCCGGTTGGGTCGGACGCATCCGAATTTCGTCGACTCCCATCGCCATCTGAGTCATGTCAAGTGTGAGTGTCACCTGTTGGACGTCGGTCACAGGATTGCCGTGGTCGTCGAGCAGCCTCAGGTCGAATTCATTCATCCCCACCGCGTTGGGAGTGATCTGCAGCGTTGCTTCCATCCGCTGGTCCGACAGCCGTTGCGTCACGTTGACGGGGCCTGGATTCGCGCGAGCTGTGGGCAGGTTGGTCAGTACCGCCGTCGTCAGCAGCACCAGTGCTCCGACTGTCAACTCCGCCTTGCGCGCCGCACTCAAGACGGCACCATGCCCTCCGCTAGAGCGCCTTGCCAAGATAAACTGAATCCCGCCAAGAGCCATCATCAGGAGGACGAGACCCAGTTTGACAAGAAGCGCCTTCCCGTACGTCGTGTGAGTCACGGCGTAGAACGTCGGGATGTTCTGGAACGCCGCAAACAGTCCGGTCAATGCGAGCACAATCAGGGAAGAGGTCGCGAGTCGCCCGAATCGGCGAACCGTCCCGACAAACGGATGCTCCTCGCCGAGCGCGAGCCGCTTCCATCTCACCCCCAGCCAGACAAGGCCGAGAATACCGCCTATCCACACCGACGCGGCCACCTGATGAAGGGTGTCCAGCAAGACGGACAGCGTCTGCGGCGATACGTCGGCCGCGTGCCCCGACATGCTCCGCAGAGCGGCGAGGACGACGCCGGATGAGACCAGTACCCACAGTCCGACAGCGGATCGACCAGCAGATGCAAACACAAACCGGATAACCATCATCAGCGCCAACAGGACGAGCAGCGTAGCAATCCACAGCGGTCCGAAGGAGGTGTACAGCAAAACCTTCGTCCATTCCTCGGGAAGCAGTGCCTCCGCCCAGGGTACCCTTGAGTAGATGCTGGTCTGCAACGGCAGATTAAACAAGCAGCTGACGAGAAGACCGGTCCAACCCCACCAGATGACGGGCGGGAGCCATTCCTGCCACAACCGAATTCTGACCTCTGCCGTCGACGCGAACCGCAAGAACAAAGGTGTTCCGAGAAAGGTCGCAAGGCTCAAATACTGCAACCAGCGAATGACGAGCATGTCCCACCCCGGAAAGTATCCGGTGACCGAGGCCTTTGCGGCACTCGCATCGGCTTTGGCGGTGCCGATGCGAAACGGAATGACCCCTTGGACGGGGTGGCCGTCGGCGGAGATCACGCGCCAGTAAATCGCGTAGGTTCCGTCCTTCAGCCCCGCTTTCAATCCGCACTCCAACAGCTTGGGGTCCGCAGCATCTACGTGAGCGTCTCCCTTGTCTACCCGCAATCCGTCCTCGGATTGCACGGTGAGCGACTCGAACACCGTCTGGATAGGTTCATCGAACCAAATCCGAACCGTCGAGGGCGGATTGGTCAGCGCAGCGTTTTGTGCAGGGTCTGATCTCACTATGTAGGCGTGGGCATCGACAGGCGCATGCAGCAAGACCAATGCGATGAGAACCGAAACAAACGACATAAGGAACCTGGATGGATTCAGTTACCTCACCTGCCAGACCTCTTGGCCGCCGTCCTTATCATATACTGAAAATCGTATTTACAATCATGCCCCAAAAGTGTAGATTGTGACGGGTGAGTTACGGCGGCGTGGCGAATGTGCGACATTATTGTATCATTTCCTTTATGGGATTGAACGCGCTGCGCCTGGCTGAACGGCTCCGCTTTCGGAGATACCAGAAATGAGCGTATGATGGAGAAGATGTCGTGTGCCTGGGAGGACACCTGTGACTCAGAATGCAGAGCAAATTCAGAATCATGACTACACGGCGGACAGCCGATTGTGCGAGGCCGAGGCTCCGCCGCATCAACCGCGGTTGAGCAAAGGAGCGAGCGTCACGTGGAGCGCCGTCATCCTCGCCGTTGGCGTGCTGTTGGTGGTCCTCTTCTTTCATTGGGACAAGAACAACGAGATCTCCAACGCCATCCGGTCGTCCGGAGGTTGGGGCATTCTCCTGACCATATTGCTCATGGCTATCTTCTGCATACTCCCAGTTCCGTCCGAGTTTCTGATGATTATGAACATGAAGGTGTACGGGGTTTGGTGGGGCACCTTTTACACGTGGCTCGGCGCCATGCTGGGGGCCCTGGCCGTATTCTGGTTCGCTCGGTATTTTGGCCGGCACCTCTTGGAAGCGTTCGTGTCGCCCGACAGGCTGGAGCAAGTCAATCGGTGGGTCGGTGACCGCGGAGCGCTTGGACTCTTGATGGCCCGCCTCGTGCCACTGCCGTTCATCGTGGTCAACTACGCTGCCGGTGTGCTCAAGTCGGTGAGCATCTGGAACTTCCTTTGGACAACCAGCATCGGGGTGCTGCCCTACCATGTCGGAGCTGCTCTGGTGTTTCTCGGCGTCTCCCGTCGCCTCGGGCTCTGGCTCTTTCTCGGGGGACTGGTCGTCGGCGCCATTTGGCTCGGCGGATACCTGTTCAACCGGCACGTCAACAAGGCACAGCGCTGGGCGCACTAGGCTGCGTGCCATCGACGGCAGAAAAAAGCGGCGCCAGCACGCAGCCAGCGCCGCTTTCGGTATTTGTCCAAATCAGAGAATCTTGCTCAGGAACGATTTCGTTCTTTCTTCTTTCGCGTTGTTGAAGATCTCCTGAGGCGTTCCCTCTTCGACAATCACTCCGTCGTCCATGAAGATGACCCGGTCGCCCACTTCGCGGGCAAATCCCATTTCGTGCGTGACCACCACCATGGTCATGCCTTCCCGGGCCAAGTCTTTCATAACCTGTAGGACTTCGCCGACCATTTCTGGATCGAGCGCGGAGGTGGGCTCGTCAAACAACATGACGTCCGGCTTCATCGCCAACGCGCGCGCGATGGCCACGCGCTGCTGCTGACCGCCGGACAGCTCGTCCGGATAGCTCGCCTCTTTGTCTTTGAGGCCGACCTTCGCGAGCAGCTCCCGCGCCAACGCTTCGCTTTCCTCTTTGGACTTCTTGAGGACCTTGCGCGGGCCGATGGTGATGTTGTCCAGCACCGTCAGGTGGTGGAACAGGTTGAACCGCTGGAACACCATTCCGACCTTCTGGCGGAGTTTGACAATGTCCGTCTTCGGATCCGTCAATTCCATGCCGGCGACAGTAATCTGTCCGCTCGTCACCGTCTCCAGCCCGTTCAGGCAGCGCAAGAACGTGCTCTTTCCGCTTCCGGACGGACCAATCACGACCACGACTTCCTGCGGGTCCACGTGCGTGGTGATTCCCTTCAAAACTTCATTCGATCCGAACGACTTCCGGAGGTCCTTAACGCTTATCAATTTGCAACCTCCTCTCCAGGTAGGTAGCAACGCGAGAAATCGAGAAAATCACGACAAAGTAGAGAAGCGATACTGCTCCGTAGATGCCGATGTACGCAAACGTTTCGGATACAATCGTCTGCCCGGTGTACAGCAACTCGACAATGCCAATCGGCGCCAGCAGCGAGGTGTCCTTCACGGTTTGCGCGAACTGGTTGACAAGCGGTGGAATCATACGCTTGAACGCCTGCGGGAGAATGATATAACGCATCGTCTGATATCCGCTCATGCCGATACTGTGCGCCGCCTCCCGTTGGCCACGGTCCACACCCAGGATCCCGGCGCGAATAATCTCCGTGATATAAGCGCCTTCGTTCAGCGCCAGGCCAAAGGAAGCCGCCAGAAAGGGATACGTCTCCTGCCCAAACCAGTCGTTGAGCGGCAGCGCGGTCGGCAGCGCAAACGTGATGAAGATAAGTTGTACCAGCAGCGGCGTGCCGCGGAAAAATTCTACGTAGATGCTGACAAGCGCGCGTAGCACCCCGATGCGAGACAGCTTCAGGAGCGCCGCAACCAGGCCAAAGATGGTCGCCAATACAATGGCAATCACAGAGAACAGAATGGTGTTCCCTAAACCATGCATCAGTTGCGGCAGGTTGTTAATCACATTGTCCACTTACTCAGCCACCTCCTGACAGAACAATGGCGTAGCAAAGCGACTTGCTACGCCAATCGTTCGTTTGGGTCCAAGCCTGCTTCGTGCTTATTGGTCGTTGAGCGCGACGTCTTGCGGCGCTTTCACGCCGTCGACCATTCCGCTCTTGTCGCCGCCGAAGTAGGTGTCAAACAGCTTAGCGTATTCACCGTTGTCCTGGAGCTTTTTCAGGCCGTCGTTGATCTTGTCGAGCAGGTCCTTCTCGTCCTTGTTGACGGCAATCCCGTAGTATTCACCGGTCAGCAGACCGCCGACAATCTTGACGTCGTTGTGCTTGCTCTTGAAGTCGACGTTGACCGGGTTGTCGAAGACAACGGCGTCGACGCCGCCGCTCTCGAGCGCGGCATACGCCTCGTTGATGTTTTCATACTGCTTCACGTTGGTGATATTGTGTTGCTTCAACAGGTCGACCGACGAGGTTCCCTTTTTCGTTCCAACCAGTTTGTCTTTGAGGTCGTCCAGGCTCGAGATATTTGAATCCGATTTCACCAGAATAGAGAGACCGGAGTGGTAGTACGCATTCGAGAAGTTCACCTGTTCCATGCGGCTCTTCTTGATGGTAATACCAGCCACGGCCACGTCGACCTGTTTCGAGTTGACCGCCGGAACGATACCGGTGAAGGGCATGGTCTTGATTTCCTTGATCTTCAATCCTTCGACGTCAGCAATCTTCTTGACCAGGTCGATGTCGAAGCCAGTGACTCCACCACCCGCAGCAGCTTGCGTGAACGGCGGGAACGTCGTGTCCGCTCCAACCACAATCTCCTGTCCGCCACCGCTACCGCTGGTGCTGCCACCGCCGCAGCCGACGAGCGTTGCTCCGAGCAGCAGGGCGGATGCAATGATTGCACTCTTCTTCACATCTCTTCCCCCCATTTTGATATTTCTGTAAGCTTGTGCCAATGCTTGTGAGCTATGATTGACCCTACGGTCTCTATTCAAACTTACCCGAGGTTCACAA
Source organism: uncultured Alicyclobacillaceae bacterium (assembly GCA_964645595.1). Classification (GTDB taxonomy): domain Bacteria; phylum Bacillota; class Bacilli; order Alicyclobacillales; family Alicyclobacillaceae; genus Alicyclobacillus_A. The sequence goes on from CAZYAH010000099.1 coordinate 4,979, forward strand.
AAATTTCAACTCATCCAGATGCTAATAGCTGCATAACTATGCAACCGCATCCGATTTCCGCACTCCAGTAGGCCTGGAACTCAGCCAGGCTGCGGTCCCGCTCTCGGTTCGGAGCGGGACCACGCTCTCTATCGCGCGTCAGATCAAGCGATAAACCCGAGCCTCGTACGGGCGCAGCCAGAACTTCCGCGCATCTTCCACGGGGGCGTCGGCGTAGTTGCTGATAATCAGTTCGCCGATGCTCCGCTGAATGGTGTCGGGAAGTTCGAACAAGGTATCGTTCCCGAAGAAGTTCAGCGCAACGAGCCACTGCTCGTCGTTCAAAGTCCGGGTGAACGCGTAGATTTGGTCGTGTTCCTCCAGGATCAAGTCGTACTTTCCGTACACCATAATCTCGTGTTGTTTGCGCAGGCGGATCAACTGTTTATAGTAGTTGTAAATCGAGTTCGGATCCTGCTGCGCCTGCTTGACGTTGATCTCTACGTAGTTCGGGTTCACGCCAATCCACGGAGTCCCGGTCGTAAACCCGGCGTTCGGGCTGTCGTCCCACTGCATGGGTGTCCGTGCGTTGTCGCGGCCCTTGTAGTAGATGGCCTCCATGACCTTCGCCGGATCTTCGCCGCCCTCAATCACCTTTTCCTTCCACATGTTGCGGATTTCCACGTCCCGGTAGTCGTCAATCGACGGGAACCGGACGTTGGTCATGCCAATTTCTTCGCCCTGGTAGATGAACGGCGTACCTTGCTGCATGTGAATAAACGTGGCAAGCATCTTCGCGGACTCTACCCGGTAGCGCTTGTCGTCGCCGAACCGGGAGACCGACCGCGGCTGGTCGTGGTTGTTGAGGTAGAGGCTGTTCCATGCCTTACCGTACAAGTCGTTCTGCCAACGGGACATGATTTCTTTCAAATCTTTCAGCGTCCACGGTTTGATGTCCCACTTGCCGCCAAGCCCGCCGTCGAGGTCGGTGTGTTCGAACTGGAACACCATGTTCAGCTCGTTCCGATCTTCGCCCGCGAACAGCAGAGCGTCTTTTGTCGTGACACCCCCCGTTTCGCCGACGGTCATAATGTCGTACTTCGAAAGCACCTTGTCGTACATCTCGCGCAGGTACTCGTGAACTTTCGGCAGGCTTAGGAAATACTGTCCCGCCCAAGCGTACCGCCGGTTTTCCGGATTTGGAGCGTCCGGGAATCCCTCGGCCTTCGCGAGGTGGTTGATGACATCCATCCGGAACCCGTCAATTCCCTTGTCCAGCCACCATTTCATCATGTCGTACACTTCGTTGCGGACCTTCTCGTTGGTCCAGTTGAGGTCCGGCTGTTTTTTGCTGAACAGGTGCAGGTAGTACTCACCGGTGTTTTCGTCGTACTCCCAGGCCGACCCGCTGAAGTACGACGCCCAGTTGTTCGGCTCCTTGCCGTCCTTGCCCGGAAGCCAGTAGTAGTAGTCGCGGTACGGATTGTCCTTGGAGCTGCGCGACGCCTGGAACCACGGGTGCTCGTCGGACGTGTGGTTTACCACCAGGTCCATGACCAGCTTCATGCCGCGCTGATGCAACCCATCCAGCAGCGCGTCGAAATCTTCCATGGTCCCAAACTCGTCCATAATGGCGCGGTAATCGCTGATGTCGTACCCGCCGTCGTCGTTCGGCGACTTGTAAATCGGGCTCAGCCATACGACGTCGACACCGAGGTCCTTGAGGTAGTCGAGTTTCTCAATAATGCCCCTCAGGTCGCCAATGCCGTCGCCGTTACTGTCCTTGAAACTGCGGGGATAAATCTGGTACACAACGACTTCTTTCCACCACTTTTTCTGCACAATGCATCCTCCATCTGGAAGTTCTCAGTTGCCAACTTGTCCAGGTCCGTCGCCAGGACAGAGAAATTTGCAAGTGTCCGGAGACGTTATTGATTCTAGCGAACCTGGAAAGCGCGCACAATTGTCCGTGTCAGAATCGGATCGACAAAAATATCTATGCCATAATATAAACCATAGCGACACGTCAGCGAATCTGACAGAAATATTGACAATTTTCCGTGTCAGACAGCAAAATATCCTCAGCGTTGTAGTGCACGCAGAGAAGAGGGTTGGCCATGGTTTGTGTACGAGATGCACAGCACAAAGACCTTCTGCAGATCCTGAACATCTACAATGCAGCGGTGGTCAGTTCAGCCGCAACCTTTGATTTGGAGCCGGCAACCTTGGAGCAGCGTCGCGAGTGGTTTCGCCAGCACCACCCGCAGAC
>CAZYAH010000100.1:0-7224 GCA_964645595.1 uncultured Alicyclobacillaceae bacterium
CCATAAACGTCGCGAGGGAAGAAAGCCAAGTGACCGCAAACGCGCCTTTGGTGGTCTGAATTCGCCTGGACATCCACTCTGCGAAGCCGCTGACTCCCCCCGTCACCCGCACCAGTCCGACAAAGGAGCCAAAGCCGTATAGGAAGACTATCAGGCGCAAGTTGTCCGGGATCGCCAATTCCTTGAGGATGTAGTCGAGCGCAGTGTTCACACCCCCGAGCAAAGTGGGGTGCAACATGAATGATCCGATGAACAACCCGACAACCAATCCCGGCAATACCTGCCTCGTCAGAATGGCCACGGGAATCACGACGAGAAAAGGAACCAGCGACCAGATACTTCCGTACACAGAATGACTCCCTTCCTCCGGAGTATGTAGAGAAGGACAATCATTCCGTAATGTGTACCGGGCCGTGCGACTTCATACAAGGGCTGGCAATGCTACGTGTATGCTGGAAAGGTTAGACCCGCCGGGCTTGTTCCATTTGGGCAATTTGCTCGACGAGTTGCTGCGGCGTGCGCAACGCGCGTTCTTTTCCTTCCGTACTCACCATACGGTCGTCGGGCACATACCAAATGGCATCCATGCCGAAGGCCCTCGCTCCAAGGACGTCGGCGCGGTAGTTGTCCCCAATCATCACGGCGTCCTCTGGCCGCACCTGAAGGGCGTCGCATGCCGCCTGGTAGACGCTGGGATGCGGTTTCGCCAGACCGACGCGCTCCGAGATAATGACCACAGACTCGGTAAAAAACCGGGTCAGTCCAGTGATCTCCATCTTCCGCCACTGCAAATCGGGAGATCCGTTCGTCACAATCCCCATGCGGTAGCGTTTCGACAGTGTTTCGAGCATGTCGATGGTGCCGGGGTATGCAAACAGCGTGTCCTCGAATGTCCGGTTGTACGTCTCCTGAAACAAGTCGGCCTCTTCTTCCGACTTGGTAATGCCAAAATCCTGCCACGCCCTGAGAAACCGCTGCCGTCGCAGCTGGTGCATGGTGATCTCCCGCTTGTCGTACAACTCCCACAGGCGTTCGTGGTGGTAGAAAAACCGCTCAATGAACGTTTCGGGGACCTTTCCCTGGTACAATTCCTCAATCGCTTTTGCCAAGCCGAGATCGTATTGGCGACGGGTGTCAATCAGCGTGTGGTCCAGATCAAAAAACAGGACTTGATAAGGGTGCATGTCGATTCCTCCTGTATGGATCCTAGCAGGAGGAGAATGGGATGGTCAAAACATTGACCTCGACGCTTGCTACCGCAGTCTTTGTGTTATCTTGGAGTTGCCTGAGAAGACGAATGATAAGACGAAGGATAGGAGGGGGTTCCGACGAAGGAGCGAGGCATGCTCGTCAACCTATTGGCGGGCCTTCAGTGGCTCGGTTTCATGTTCGCCAACACGGTGGTCATTCCGCTTTCCATCGGGGCCGCTTTCCATCAGTCGACGGAAGATATCGCTGGAGCAATGGCGAGATCCTTTCTGGTCACGGGACTCGCGTGCCTGATTCAGGTGGTGGCCGGGCACAGGATGCCCCTGATGGAGGGACAGTCGGGCCTGTGGTGGGGAGTTATCCTCGGGTTGACGCAGATTGGCATTGCGTCTGGCCTCCCGCTGTCTGCCGTTGGCGGCAGTATCAGTGTTGGCATTGTACTCGGCGGCGTTGCGATTTTGATTTGCGGCGTCGCGGGCGTCCACCGGTTTCTCAACCGCCTGTTCACTCCCGTGGTGATGGCAGTCCTGCTGTTTCTGCTTGCCGCCCAGCTGATGGATATTTTCTTTCAGGGCATGCTGGGGATTCCAACGCACGGCCAGGTGGATTTACCGGTCGCCGCGCTTTCGCTGGTCGTTGTTCTCTTGGTCAGCGTTCTGACGATTGTCGGCAAAGGACTTATTAGCAACTTTTCTATTCTCATTGGCCTGACCTTCGGTTGGATTGCGCACGTCGCGCTGTTTGGCCCAGAACGCGACATTGTCCAACCTTCCCTCCGGGAACTGGGCCACTGGTTTGCCTGGGGAAATCCGCACTTTCAAATTGGTATTGTGATTACGTGCGTCATCACGGCGTTGCTGAATACCACCAACACCATCGCAACCCTACGGGCAGCCGAACCGGTCTTCGGGCTCCAGGTCACAGGGAGACAGTACCAAGGGTCACTCGTATTGTCTGGACTGTACACGGCCATCTCGGGTCCGCTCGGTCTCGTGCCGTACGCCCCGTACACGTCCTCCATCGGGTTCTTGCGGACCACGCGGCTGTACGACCGGGTCCCGTTCGCGATTGGCGCGACGCTGTTTACTGTCTTTGGACTGATTCCGCCGTTGTCGGGATTCTTCGCGACCTTGCCCATCAGCATTGGCGATGCCGTGTTGTTCGTAGCGTATTTGCAACTGTTTGGATCTGCCCTCGCGAACCTCGAGGGAATGGCGCTCGATTTCCGGAATGTCTTTCGGATTGCGGCACCGACCCTGGTTGGACTCGCGATTCAGAGCACTCCGGCGACCATGTTCGCTTCATTGCCCAGTTATGCGCAATCCCTGTGCAGCAATGGAATGCTGGTGGGGATTCTTCTCGCCATCGTTCTCGAGCTGCTGCCCTGGCACAAGGTTGCACAGGTTGCCGAATAAACTCTCATGCAAATTGGCGCGAGACACACGGTGTGTCGCGTCTACCGGCGTTCAACAATTACAACGGCAATGTGAGTTGTACCGGGACGTGATTGCGATGAGCGTCCAACCGTCCACTCTCCATTTGATTTAGTAGATTCTCGCCGGATGGCTCACCGCGTCTGCCGTACGCGGACACCGCGTACTTACGCATCAACCGATTCACTCGCTGCATCAGGGCGTCGGCATACGCGCGAGTGGGGTAGGTTGTTCGGTACAACTGTTGATACTTCGGCAATAGCTCCGGGTAACGTTGAGCGATGCTTTGCAGGAACCAGCTCTTCACGTCCGGCGTAAGCCGCAAGACGGATGGACTGACGAACGCAGCCTGATGGACCTGCGCCGCCTCGAGGACTGCCTCCAGCTCGTCGTCTGAGTCGGTCAGGAACGGCACAATCGGTGCTAACAGAATTCCTGCGTTCAGTCCGTTTCGCACCAGCTCGCGGACGGTCTCGAGCCGCTTGGCCGGGGCTGGAGTGGCCGGTTCAAGATCTCTCCAAATCTTGCGATTCAGCGTGTTGACGCTGATGTTCACCGACCGAATGTCCATTTTTGAAAGCAGGTCGAGGTCGCGCAGGATGAGCGGCGAGCGCGTTGTAATGGTGACGGGTACCGAATAGCGCGCAAGAACCTCCAGACATTTCCGGGTCAGTTTCTCCCGCGCCTCAATCGGCTGGTACGGATCTGTCGCCGTCCCAATGCACAGAAGGCCAATCGCTGCCGCCATGGCGCGGAGGTTGAAGTGGTGTTTCCGCGCCAAGCCGTCCAGTTGCCGCTCAAGGGCTGCAGGCGCGTTTTCCTTGACGAAAATGTGCTTCTGGAATTTGTCATCAGGGGCTAATCCCATGAAACTGTGCGTTTCCCGCGCGTAGCAAAAACTGCAACCGTGAGTACATCCGCGGTACGGGTTCAATGACCAGGTAAACGGCATCTGCGGGACACTCACCCGGTTCATCACCTGTTTTGCCGAGATGCGCTCAAATTTCGGTGCGGTCACAGCCGCCACCTCCCCTCGCCCCCATGAACACGAACATACGTTCGTATTTCGGATGGTATCACAAGGGTACAATGTTTGCAAGACGCGAGAAGAGGCAGTCCCACCGGTAGCCGCACTACCGTTGAACTGCCTCGCAACGTTCGCTCCGTGAATGTCAATTGGCGCTCTTGTCCGACCAATCGACTCGTTTTTCGACAACTTGACTTTGGCCATTCAGGTTCATTGTCAGCCGTACCGTCTTTGTCCGCGCATCGTAATACGCGTCACCGAGAATTTTCTTCTTGCCCTGGTTTGGTATGTCGTACTCGACTGTCAAACTGTGGCCGCCGTCGAGCCGGTGGTACTGGTAAATCCAGTCGAGCAACTGGCCCTCCAGTTGGCTGGCTGGAATGTCGTGGTCCACGTGCACCAGACAGAAATCCTGCTGGACGCGCGAAAAATCGGTCGATATTTCTGCCCAGCCAATGTTATGATCAGAAACATATTGCGTAAATTCAGAACTCGTCGCCGCGCGAACGCGCAGCGCCTTGATGGTCAGATCTGCAAAGACCGCTCCAAGGATGAGGACTACACTCACCCACGCCAGAAAGATGCGCTTGTTTCGCCTCGCGACAACCGCTTCCGGCCGCAATTGGCCGTTCGACAGTCCGTCCACCGTTCCACCTCGACCAACCCATCGGGTATTCACTCGACGTACCTGATGCTACAATCTAACATTATCGGACTTTTCGAAATGATTCAACTCAGGGCAAATGCAGCACGACACTGCACGTCAGACCGAAAATGAGCAAATCCGATCGGATTTGCTACAATGGACTTAGCAGTATGGTTGTGCGAGGGAGGATGTCCATGAAGACGATTGAGACGGAACAGCAGTTGCAGGAAGTGTTAAGCCAGCACAGTCAGGACACGGTGCTCCTGTTTAAGCACAGCACTCAGTGCCCTATCAGCGCCGCTGCGTACGAGCAAGTTCAAAAATTTGAGCAAGAGAGCGACGTGCCCGTCTACATGGTTCGCGTCATTGAGGAACGGCCGGTTTCCAACGCGATTGCGGAACATTTCGGCGTCAGGCACCAGTCGCCGCAGGCCCTCGTCCTCCAAGGCGGGACAGTGAAATGGCACGCGTCCCACTGGGACGTCACCAAAGATGCCTTGCTCAGCGCGACGCAGGACGCCTGAAAAACGCAAGGGACGCACACGCCGAGCACATTCTCGCGCGTGGCGTCCCTTGTTTTACGCGCCAACCGAAGCGGAAGTCGGCACCGGCGTCTTTCGGTACAATCGGCCGAACACGACGAAACAGAGTGTCGGAACCGCAGTAGCGACGCTGGCAATCAACAGCAGCGTGTTCATGGAAACGTGATCGTATAAATATCCGCCGATGACCGGGCCAATCATTCTGCCCAAGGTAGCACAACTGCCGACCAGGCCCTGCAACAGACCCAGCCGGTGTGGCGGCGATAGTTGCGTGACCGCTGCCGGAACACTCGGCCAGACGAACAGCTCGCCGATCGTCATGATTACCATCCCCGCGACGAATACTGGGTACGCGTGGCCAACCATCAACAGTGCGAAGGCCACCGCGTAGAGTACGGTGCCAAGCACCATGTGCATGCCGAGTGCAGGAATGCGGCGAATCACGGCCGAGATCACCGGTTGCGCCGCAAAAATGAGCAGGCCGTTCAGTGTCCACAACAGACTGTACCACGAGAGTGGATAGCCAAGTGTCTGCATGTACACGGAAATGGTGCTCTGCCACTGCACGTAAATGCTCCACGCCAGGACGAATCCAAGAAACAGGACCCCAATCGGTACCCAGGGAACGGACGGCAGGACGTCTTGCGATACAGTTTCGGACCATCCGCTCTCCGACGCCGCAGCTGTCCTCGAAACTGCCGAAAATGCCTCGCGGAACACCATGAGGACAAGAGCCGCACAGATGAAATACGCAATGCTGATGCCGATAAATACCACGGAAAACGACCACTGCGCCAAGACGCCCCCGACTGCGGTGCCTGCAGCGACGCCGATGTTGTTCGCGACGTACAGGAAGTTGAAGGCGCGCCGCCCTCCTTCCGGCCACGCGTGCCCCGCCAGAGCGTTGAGAACGGGAAACGGAATGGCGCACGTCGTGCCAAAGACGGCCATCACTGCAATGTACAGGTACCAGTTCGCCGATACCACCGGCGCCAGGATGACAAGGCCCGATGTAATCAAGCCGAGCAACAGGACCGGCGTCGCGCCAATTCGGTCGTACAGCCACCCTCCGACAAAACTGCCCACAAACCCCGCGCCGGAGTACACCATCAGGACGAGGCCGGCCACGGTAAGGGGTTTGCCCAGCACGGAGTGGATATAGATGGCGTTGACAGGCCACAAGAGCGACAGCCCGCCGACATGTATGAAAGCGCTAAGACCGAGCAACCAGACGATGAGTGGGTACCCGTTCGCCCAGTTGCGCAGTCTGCTGAATTGGACAGATTGCATTTCATCACCCTCTCGCATACCGCCGAGAAGTATAGCACGGTACAAGGGGGCGTGAACAGTGGAAACTTCGGCAAGACGGCGATGCAGAGTCGCCGCGAGAGCCCAACTCACCGGATCCGGTTTGCCAACCGAGCGCGGTAAAATCCAGTCAGACTCTCGATGCACCAGCGCGCCGCGGCCTCGGCAGACATCCCGGAAAACTGCTCAGGCAAGGCGTCCCGCAGCGTGATGGACGTGCCCGCCGCAACCCGGTACGGATTTCCGGACAGCGAATAAAAGTGGTTGATCAGCTCTTCTGCCCACTGCATATCAAAATCGACCACGACGCAGGCGTGCGCCAGTATGTAGCCCGGCCGCGACGACTTCATTCCGGCGAGCCCACCGCGCCAGGCTTGCGCCGTGCCGATCAGTTTGCGGCCAGAGACCAGAATGTTGTAGTTGCCATCGCAATAACTTCCTGGCAGGGATCCGATGGTCCCTTCGCAGCCCAGCGTTCCAAGCCAGTCAATGAGCGGGTAGCACAAAAGCCGGTAGAAATCGTCCGTCGTCACCGCTTCTGCTGGGCGCGGAAACAGGTACGAGACGTGAAACACGCCTTCTCCCTGGGGCACAGCTGTTCCCCCGGTCTCGCGAACCACCACTTCACAGCCTGCCGCCTTGAGTTGCGCCATAGCCTGCTCGCCAGCAGACGACGCGACGTCCTTGCGACTAACCCCTATTCCTGCGCGGAAGCCTGCTCGCCACAGGCGGATGAGCGGCGGACGCTGGCCTTTCGCGACAGCTTGTCCAAGTTCCGCATCGAGGTCCATGTTTCGCTGCGGATCCTCGGGAATGTCCAACCACTCCACAGACAACTCCGGCGGCCAAAGTTCACCTTTCACTTCGTTCACTCCTCTGCGCCACCCTGCACGCCATCTGTCTTCTGACCGTAGCCCCGGAACTTCTGACTCACTTCCGCAATCTGGGCAGGCGTCAGGATTTTTGCTCCTCCCAGCCCGTTTGCGAGAAATTGCAACTGTGCGAGGTACTCCACGGCTTCCGCTTGGTAGTAGGCCTCGTCAAGATCCTTACCAAGCG
>CAZYAH010000101.1:0-7106 GCA_964645595.1 uncultured Alicyclobacillaceae bacterium
CGCAACTTGTCTGCAATCATGGCGATAAACTCCGAGTTGGTGGGCTTGGTTTTCGAGGCGCTCACGGTATAGCCGAACACAGCACGTATCGCCTCCACATTTCCACGGCCCCACGCTACTTCAATCGAGTGGCGAATGGCTCGTTCAACGCGCGACGGCGTGGTCTTGAACCGTTCCGCAATGCGCGGATACAGCGTCTTCGTAATGGAGCCCAGGATCTCGACGTCGTTGAACACGATTCCAATCGCTTCCCGGAGGTAATGGTAGCCCTTGATGTGAGCAGGGACGCCGATTTCGTGAATAATTTGCGTGATTGCGGATTCAAGGGACTTCTTGCTCGGTGCCTGGGCAGAAATCATCGGAGGGTGGGGCGCAGCCGTCGTTGCGGCGGCTTGTGAGATAGCCGGAGTGTCCATGGCAACTTGCCGAATTCGCTCAACCAATACAGGCATGTCGAACGGTTTCAAGATGAAGTAGGAAACTCCGAGTTCCATCGCTCTCCGCGTCACCGTCTCCTGGCCAAACGCGGTGAGCAAAATGACTCTTGGCAACCGGCCGTTGACCTCCAGCAAGCGTTCCAGCGCGCCGATTCCATCCAATACAGGCATGATTATGTCAAGGACAACGATGTCAGGTTGTCGTTCGCGAACCATGTCCACCACTTCGTTCCCATTGTGGGCAACGCCACAAACTTCCATATCGGCCTGCGACGATACATAATCGCGCAGCAATTCTGTAAACTCCCGGTTATCGTCGGCAATCAAAACTTTTATGCCCACTTGCCAATCCCCCTCAAATGGTGTCGCGGGTTTAATAATTCGACACCAGAGGGCCTGGTCCTGCCAGATCTTATGTAATACTTTTCGTGAAAAACGGACGGTCGTCGACAAAATTCGACAAACATGCAGAGGGCGATGTCCGGTTTGGGACATCACCGTGCTCACATGCTCAGTGCGGCCTTTAATCGCGCTTTACAAAGGCGGACGTGGAACCAAATCTCTCTGTCTGCAGCGTGTTATCCGATTGCCCCTGTTCGAACATCCATTCAGCGTAAACACCGTATCCGCGCGTCGGATCCGAAACAAATACGTGCGTCACGGCTCCAATAAGCTGACCGTTTTGGATCAACGGGCTGCCACTCATTCCTTGAACAATACCGCCTGTCAAAGCCAGCAGCCGCTTGTCCACTACGTGGACAATCATGCTCTTCGTTCCGGGTTTTCGCTGCTTCACCAAATTTTCAATTTCCACGTCAAACGCTTCAACTTTTCTGCCGTTGACCACAGTCAACAGCTTCGCCGGTCCTTCGCGCACCTCGCTAGGCAAGGCTACAGGCAACTCGCGCATCAGAGATTGCGGTTCCGGAACGCTGTCCATGGTGCCAAAGACGCCAAACGGTGTATTTTTCTCAATACGGCCAATCGATTGCTCGTCGACAAATCGTCCGCGTTTTTCGCCTGGCTTACCGGAAGTCCCTCTGACCATGCCAGTTACCTCGGCGTTAAACAGGGATCCGGTACCGACAATTGGTTGACCTGTGTCGGCATCTGCGATGACGTGTCCAAGGGCGCCGAACCGATGGGTCTGTGGGTCGTAATACGTGAGAGTTCCGACACCGGAGGTCTTCTCCCGTACGTACAATCCTAACCGACGGCTTCCTTGTTCATCCGAGGCTGGGGCCAGCTCGACGCGTTTGCGCTCACCCTGGCGACGTACCTCCAACCGGATGGGACCTCGACTGACGCGAACCCAGCGCCGGACTTCATCTGCGCTGCTCACCACGTGATCATTGACTTCCTCGATAACATCACCGAGGCGAATATCCGCACTTGCTGCGGGCGACTTTCGCTCTTGGCCAACGCGTTGAAAGCCGACGACCATCACCCCTCGGGATTTCAACCGGATGCCGACCGATTGGCCGCCCACGTACACTTTGTGCTGAGGCACTACGTGGACTTGGAGCGTTTTCCAGGGAAGGAATCCGAACAGCTTGGTGGACACCAGCGCGTGTCCTACGTTGCGCGGTTGTACTGCAACATCTTCGGCACAAGTGCCCTTGCCTTCCATCGGCTGCACTCCGACCACTCGGGTATCCGACGAAGCCACCGCAGAACCGGTGGGCAAACGAAGGTGAACAATTGCCTGGTCGCCGAGCGGCACCTGTATGGACGTGGGAAGTTCAGCTAATTGGTGCACGGGTGGAGACAAGCAGACGGCGGTCACCACGACTGCGCAGATCCAGCGAAAGTGCTTGGAGCGAAAGCGGTTCAGCATCGCACGCCCTCCTTTGCGTCGCACCTCCCAAGCAACTGCTGGTGCTACTAAGGTGCCCCGCCGCAAAGGCTTTATGATGCGCAAAACATGCCACGCATGTCCGTTTGTGGTGCAGCCGCCGCTCGGCTCACTCGAATCCTCGGTTCATCAGCTCCCGGCGCGCGTTCGTTCTGCCATCCGATCCAGCATAGCCCTCGCGTGCGACAGCGCGGTTTCATCGGCAATGCCCGCGCCCAGCAGGCGCGCCAGTTCACGGATGCGCCCGGACTGGTCCAACTGAGTGACGACGCTCACCGTCGCATCCTGGTTGTCCTGCTTCTCAATGAAGAAATGCGTGCTGGCGGCGGCAGCCAAAGCAGCGGAGTGCGTGACACACAACACTTGTCTCGAAGTTGCAATGCGCACCATCTGGTCCGCCACAGCCTGCGCTGCAGCGCCGCTGACACCGGTGTCAATTTCATCGAAGATGAGCGTTTCCACATCGTCCACGTCGGCCAGAACCGCCTTCAACGCCAACAGGATGCGCGACAACTCGCCTCCGGAAGCGACCTTTTGAAGAGCTTTCGGTTCCTCGCCGCGGTTTGCGGAGAACAAAAACTGCACCTGGTCCATCCCGTGCTCGCTGTACTGGATTTGCCCCTTGGCATCGCTGCGCACAGCGACGTCAATCTTGAGTTGTGCGTTCGGCATGCTCAGCTGTTTCAACACCGAAGCAGCATCTGCGCACAAGCGGTTCGCCGCATTCAGCCGGGCCTGATGCAACTTCTCCGCCGCCTCCGCCAGTCGGCGTTCTGCGCGCTCCACTTCCTCGCGCAGCTGTTCTGCTCGAGCTTCGTGATTGAGCAACTCATCCCGTTCCCGAATTGCCCGCTCCTGATACTGTAATATCTCCTCAACCGTGGCCCCGTATTTTCGCTGCAACGAGCGCAGTTGAGCCAGCCGCGCCTCGATTTCATCCAGCTCCGACGGGTCCGCGTCGAGCCCGTCCAATTGCCGCCAAACCACTCTCGCTGCTTCGTCTGCGTGAACCTGAGCGGTCTGCAACAATTCGGCGGCTTCCTGCAGCTGTTCGTCGTACACAGCGGCGGCTGCCAGCTCTTCATAGGCATTGGCCAACAAGCTCACCGCGCCCATTGTGCGTTCCGCGCCTTCCAACGCCACCCGCGCCGCTTCCAGTGCAGACGAAATCTTTTCGACGTGCTGCAGTTTTTTCTTCCGTTCCCGCAACTCGTCTTCCTCGCCCGGTCGAAGCTTTGCTTCCGCAATTTCGCGGATCTGAAAATCGAGGATGTCGAGACGCTGCGCCCTGGCTTGCTCGTCCAACTGACTCGCTTCGTACGCCTGCTTGCATTTTATGTACTCGCTGTGCCGCGCCTTCGTCTCCAGACACAGCGCAGCGTGACCCCCGTACAAGTCCAGCACGCGCAGCTGTTCCTCCGGGCGCAACAAGCCTTGGTGGTCGTGTTGGCCGTGCTGCTGAATAAGGTGCCCTCCAAGTTCGCGCAGCATTTGCACCGTAGCCAACCGGCCGTTGATCCGGCAGACGTTTCTCCCGCTGCGGAACAGTTCGCGCGACACAAGGATAGTGCTGTCTTCGGCGTGAATCCCCCACTCGCTCAAGATTTCCTCGACTTTTGCGCGCGTCGAATCGTCTACGTCGAAGACAGCTTCCACAAAGGCACTGTCCGCTCCCGTGCGAATAAGGTCCGCGGAAGCGCGATTGCCGAGCAAGAGACCGATGGCATCGAGGACAATCGACTTTCCTGCCCCCGTCTCGCCCGTAAATACGTTGAACCCTGGCGAAAGCTTCAAGTGCAGGTGATCAATCAGAGCAATGCGCTGAATGGTCAACTCGTGCAACATTGACCGATGCCTCCCCCTGGTTGAACGCCGGCTCCACTCTGCCTGGCGGCTTGATGTCCTGGCCGTGGAGCTTTTGGCGCAGCACTTTGAAAAATTCCCGATCCCGCCATTTGACGAGAGTCGTGTACTCTGCTGCAGCCTGCACGCGAACTTCATCCCCAGACTGAAGGCGAACCCCAACCTGGCCGTCCACCGTCAGCCCGAGGTCGTCGTGTGTCGCGCGGACAACGAGGCGAATTTGCTGTTCGTGCGATATGACACAGGGGCGCGCCGACAGCGTGTGAGGACAAATCGGAGTGATGAGAACGACTTTGAGTTGAGGAACCACAATCGGGCCACCGCACGACAGTGAATACGCGGTCGATCCGGTGGGTGTTGACACAATCAGTCCATCGCCGCTGAAGGAATCGAAGTAAACGCTGTCCACGTACACGTCGACCGTCACCATCCGCGCAAAGGACCCTTTGCCAATGCCGACGTCGTTGAGGCCAAGCAGCCTGGAAATGGACGCGCCGTTCCGGTAGACTTCCGCCTCGAGCATGAGCCGTTGTTCCAAATCGTACTCGCGCTCCGCAACGCGGCGCACCGTTTCTTCGATGTTGGTCGGTTCCGCCTCACTCAGAAAGCCGAGGTGTCCGACGTTGACTCCGAGCAGCGGAACGTCCCAGCGCGCCAAGTGCCGGGCCACGCCGAGCAACGTACCGTCCCCGCCGAGCACAAACGCCATTTCCGCCGCTTTCAGCTGAGCGAGCGATTCACTGTCGGCGACCCTGTCCTTGCCGATTTCAACCGTCAGGGTTTGGATTTGCCTTGCCCGCAACAGCGCCTCCAGCTCTTCCTTCACCGCGCATGCCTTGGGCTTGTCGACGTTTGCTATTACTCCAACGGTCCTCACGCTGCACCTCCTCATCCGCCGATTACTGCCCGTGGAACCAGGCCAGTGCTACCACCGCGCCTGCGAGAAACCACAGCATTCGATTGAAAACGGTTCGCCACAAGACGTAGGACGGGCGTTTGATCTCGAAGTCAATTACGTGCACGCGCTCCTGATCCACGTCCAAGTGCAGGATGCCCTGGACGTGAAACGCGGTGTACAAGGGAAACCACAGGTCCCGCAGCTTCACGCCGTTGACGCCCTGATCCCTCGACTGCACCAACTTGACGGCGTAGCTCTTGGCTCCCTTGCGCACTACAAAATCCGCAATCAAGGACTTCTTGAACGCCTTGTCTCCGTAGTATCCAATCCACTCTCCGCGTTCGCGGACGCGAATGATGCGGTACCCGTTCGCTTCCAGCCAATCCCGCGCAGCGGACAACTTGCCGCGCAGGGGAGTCTCGGACCGATGCCGCAACTGCGAAAAGATGGACTTGACAAGCCAATAGACAATGCCCGCACACATCAGCAGTGCAAAAACGTCGCGCCACCCCATGGCGACTCCCCTTGACTCCCTGTGGAATGTGATGCTGCTATAGTCATTCCACACATTGGCGGGGCTTTCCTGTTCGCTGGCCAACCGGCTATTGAAACTTTACTCAGCCAGTGTACGGCCTTTGTGCTCCAACCAGGCCGACGCGACCACCTGCTCGGCCGTCTGTTTCCACACCTCAAGCGGGAGGGCTTCGTCCGCGACTACACTATCCCACCGCGCGAGGTACTCAATGTTCCCGTCACCGCCCACAATGGGGGAGTAGGTCAGGCCCCGGCAGGTCATCCCCAGCTCGTAGACAAATTCGAGCAACCCGACCAGAACCTGAATGTGCACGGACGGATCGCGCACGATACCGCCCTTGCCGACATGCTCTCGGCCGGCTTCAAATTGGGGCTTGACGAGACTAATGACTGTGCCCGGACTGGTCAATGTCTCGCGAAGCTTTGGCAGCAAGAGCCGCGTGGAAATGAACGAGACGTCCATTACCGCGACACCTGGCTTTGGCGCAAAGGCGCTCGGATCCACATGGCGGAAATTTGTCCGCTCCATGACCACCACCCGCGGATCCGTCCGCAGCTTCCAGGCCAACTGCCCGTATCCTACGTCGACTGCGTACACGAGGGCGGCACCGTGCTGCAGGGCGCAGTCCGTGAAGCCACCCGTCGACGCGCCGACGTCAATCACCACTTGTCCTTGCAAGTCGAGGCCAAACTCGTCAATCGCGCGCTTCAGTTTGAGACCGCCGCGACTGACGTACTCGTGTTCCGGCGCCGCAACGTCGAACACTTCATCGACAGCAACCTGCGTTCCCGGCTTGTCCACCACTTCTCCGTTGCGCCGCACCAAACCGGCCATAATAGCGCGCCGGGCTGCCTCCCGACTCGGAAACAGCCCGCGTTGAACCAACAGCACATCGAGCCGGGTTTTGCCCGCTTTCATCCCTGCGTGCTCCCTACGTGCGCGGACGCCTCGGTCGGAGCCTGCAAACACGTCAGAACGTCCTGAACAATCGCGTCCACGGTAATGCCCAAGTGCTTCAACAACTCACCCCGCGAACCGTGCTCCACAAACTGATCCGGGATGCCACGCCGCCGAACGAGCGCTTGCACAGCGTGATCGGCCAAGGTTTCCAGCACGGCAGAGCCTAAACCGCCGGCAAGGGCGGCTTCCTCGACCGTGACCAGGGGCATGCGTTTCGCAAGTTCAAGTACCAGTTCTTCATCGAGCGGCTTCACAAACCGCATATTGACGACCGTAGCGAGAACGCCGTGTTCATCTTCCAGTTTCTGCGCCGCAGCCAAAGCGAGTTGTACCGTTGGGCCAAGCGCAAGAATCGCGGCCGCATCTCCCTGCCGCAAAACCTCCGCCTTTCCAATCGGGAGGCACTCCAGTGTCCCGTCCAGCGGCACACCGATGCCGTCTGCACGCGGATAGCGAACCGCGACCGGACTGTCCATCTGCAGCCCCGTGTACAACATGTGCCGAAATTCATTCTCGTCCTTCGGCATCATGATGGTGATGTTCGGCACCGTCCGCAGG
>CAZYAH010000102.1:0-7031 GCA_964645595.1 uncultured Alicyclobacillaceae bacterium
TCCCATCGTCGGTGATCTCATCATCGCCATGTATCACCAAGGTTTCGTTTTGGAACGTATCGGGACTCAACACTTTGTGGCCATCACCGTTTTTCATACTCCCCCGCCTCCTTTTCTTTGATCTCTTTATCTTTTACCTTGTTGAAATATTCTGGATACTGACGAATCATCCTTCATCGCCCGCCACATATACACCCCAGGGATAGGATGTCCTGCGATGTGTGGAGATGTCCCATTCAACAACGGGATTTCCGGGAAATGAAACAAACCAAAGCCGACCGTGCCAGCAGGCAAGGTCGGCTTCTTTCACCGATGTAAGGTGAACAGTGATGGAACCTGGGCAATGCATTCCTCATCCAAGCACGGATACAAGCCCCAGACCCTGTGCAATGCGCATGCCGTACTCCTCATCCGCCTTACGGAAATGCTCAATCATTCGCAACTGGATCTCCCGTTTAACCGGCTTCATCGATGTGACGATGTTGTCAATCAAGTCGGCCTGTTCATCCTTGTCGAGCAAGCGATACAAGTCGCCAGGCTGGGTGTAGTGGTCATCCTGCGGATAGGCATGGCTGGTTGCGTAGCCTGACACGGGCAGGGCGGGAGCCTGTGCGTCGGGCGTCTGCTTGGGTCCGTCGAAACTGTTCGGCTCGTAGTTGACCTGGTCGCCTCCGTTGTCGTCGAAGCGCATGAAGCCGTCACGCTGGTAGTTGTTGACGGGGGATAGCGGCCGGTTGACCGGCAGCAGATTGTGGTTCACGCCGACCCGGTAGCGATGGGCGTCTGCGTAGGCGAACAGGCGGCCCTGCAGCATCTTGTCGGGTGAAAAGCTGATGCCTGGCACCAGGTTGGCCGGTGAAAACGTGGCCTGCTCGACCTCTGCAAAATAGTTCTTTGGATTTCGATTGAGCACCAATCGGCCGACCGGAATCAAAGGGTAGTCCTTGTGGGACCAGACTTTGGTGACGTCGAACGGATCGAACCGGTAGGTTTCTGCGTCCTTCAGCGGCATGATCTGCACGTACAGCCTCCAGGCGGGATAGTCGCCGTTCTCGATGGCATTGAACAGATCCCGGGTGGCGTAGTCCGGATCCTCACCGGCGATGCGCACCGCTTCTTCCCTCCGGAAATTCTGGATACCCTGTTCCGTCTTGAAGTGGTACTTGATCCACACGGCTTCCCCTTTGCTGTTGTACCACTGGAAGGTGTGACTGCCGAACATGTGCATGTGCCGGTACGATTTTGGTGTGCCGCGGTTCGAGAACAGGATGGTGATTTGGTGGAGTGCCTCCGGCGAGAGCGACCAAAAATCCCACATCGCATTCGGATCTTTGAGGTTGGTGACAGGATTGCGCTTTTGCGAGTGAATGAAATCCGGGAACTTCAATGGATCGCGGATGAAAAACACGGGTGTGTTGTTGCCGACGATGTCGTAGTTGCCTTCCTCTGTGTAGAACCGGATGGCGTTGCCCCGCGGATCGCGCTCGGTGTCCGCCGACCCCTTTTCCCCGGCGACCGTCGAGAATCGGATAAATACGGGAGTCCGCTTGCCGACTTCGCTTAAGAACTTTGCCTTTGTCCACTGGCTGACGGGGTGTGTGACTTCAAAATACCCGTACGCTCCGGCGCCCTTCGCGTGGACGACGCGCTCCGGAATCCGCTCGCGGTTGAAGTGAGCGAGTTTTTCAAGCAGATGAAAGTCTTGGATCAGCACGGGGCCGCGCGGACCGGCCGTTTGGGAGTTCTGATTGTCTGCGACGGGAGCTCCAGATGACGTTGTCAGTTTCTTGGATTCCGACATGCTCGCACCTCCAAATTGTATTTAAACTCAGTCTAAATATAATTTAAGATCTATGCAAGTACGGATTCAGTTAGACGACGGATGTGTCGACGTATAGGTATGCCGAAAAACTGCGTAATTGTACTAGTTTGCAATGGCGATTTCTGTGGATGGCTGGGCGATAAACACAAGGATGGTTTTATGCATGCGCCGGAGCTGGAGGTTGTGTGAGCGGTGACTGCTGCGCTGTGACCGTGTCACGATGGCTGATCGATCTCGCTTAGGCACTGCGCACACGTTCCTCGGATGATCAGGTCAACATCCTCCACCCGGTAGTGGCTGTCTTTGGCCACAGTTTCGAGAAAGGCCTGTGGGAGAGAAGTGAATACCTCGTCGACGCGCCCGCAGACTTGGCACACGACATGGTGGTGGGGCTCTGTGCGTGCGTCGTACCGGGTTACGGCATCGCCGACTTTCAACTCGTGAAGAAACCCGTTTTCGGTCAGGTAGCGCAGCGAATTGTACACCGTTGCGTAAGAAATTCTGTGTCCTCGACTGTGAAGCCTCTCGATGATGTCGGCGGCGGTGGGATGGTCCTTGGATTGGAGGACGATGTCGTAGACGACTTGTCTTTGCTGTGTGAGGCGTTTCCTTTTGTCCAACATCTTTGCACCGCCTTGTGTCTTTGCTGTAGACATAATTGTAAAGCTCGCGTGCAGAGAAAACAACACAGTGTTGACACGAAGGACCGCGTGCTATATAGTCATATCGTCTCAAAACCGAGTAATAACCTTCTGATTACTCGGCATTGAGTCCAAGGAGCAAAAATTGCATAAGGCACGGCTTTCTTATCAAGAGAGGCGGAGGGACTGGCCCTGTGATGCCTCGGCAGCGGACTCGTGTACGGCTTAAGTACACGAAGTACTGTGCCAATTCCAGCAAGCTCTGGTTCTGGAGCTTGGAAGATAAGAAGAGCGACCCGGCCGTTACATGTTTTCGACCGCAAACCTCTTCTTATCACAAGAAGAGGTTTTTTATGTGTCGTGCAGGGTGCTCACAGGAGGGGGTGGCGTCTCAGAAAGGTGTATGAACGGTGGGCATCGAGTTCGCGTCGGCAAAGCGCTTCGTCTAAGCAACATCAGAATGGAGGTCATGCGTCGTGATTACGTTTGAAAACGTCACAAAGACATACGACAACGGCAAGCAGCAGGTAAGCGCACTGAACGGCGTTGACCTCACGATTGAAGAAGGTGAGATCTTCGGGGTTGTCGGTTTTAGCGGTGCGGGGAAGAGTTCGCTGCTGCGCTGTGTCAACCTCCTGGAACGACCCACATCGGGCAGGGTGCTTGTCCAAGGTCAGGACATCACGAAGTTCTCCAAGCCTCAGCTCAGGCAGTATCGCAGAAGGGTCGGCATGGTATTCCAGCATTTTAACCTGCTCAACTCAAAAACCATCTTTGCCAACGTTGCGGAACCGCTGATTATCAGCAAAGTGCCCAAGGCTGAAATTCGGCAGCGCGTGATGGAACTGCTGCAATTCGTCGGGCTTGAAGATAAGGCGAACCAATACCCAGACCAATTGTCGGGTGGACAGAAACAGCGCGTGGGCATTGCGAGAGCGCTGGCGACCCGACCGTCGATTCTGCTTTGTGATGAGGCGACGTCCGCCCTGGATCCACAGACGACTAGTTCTATACTGTCACTCCTGAAAAAAATCAATCGGGAGTATCACATCACCATCTTGTTGGTCACGCACGAAATGTCGGTGATTCGCGAGATTTGCGACAAAGTCGCGGTGATGGACCAAGGCAGAGTCATTGAGTCAGGCTCTGTGTTCGACGTCTTCTCCAAGCCACAAAAGACCATCACCAAAAATTTCGTGAATACGGTGATGCACAACGAGATTCCGGAATCGGTTCAAAAACTCTTGTCGCAGCAGGAAGGAAATCGCCGCATCTATCAAGTGGTATTTGTCGGGGCGTCGACCAGTCAACCCGTGTTGTCGCAAGTGGCGAAGCGATTCAACGTCGACGTCAACATCTTGTTCGGCAACATCACCGAGTTGCAGGGCGTCCCGTTTGGGAACTTGGTGGTGGAATTCCGCGGGACAGACAGGGAAATCAACCGTGCGCTGATGTACATCAACGAAGCGCAGGTGGACATCAAGGAGGCCGTGGGATATGGGAATTGAGTGGGGAGATCTGACAACAGCCCTTGAGCAGACGTTGACGATGGTCGGATTTTCGCTCTTGTTCTCCACCATTATCGGGCTGCCCCTTGGCATCGCCATTGTCGTGACCCGCAAGGGACACATCCTGGAAAACGCGGCAGTATTCAACGTGTTGAACACGATTGTGAACATCATTCGCTCGGTGCCCTTTATCATCCTCGTAATTGCCATCATTCCGTTGACGAGGTTGATTGTCGGGACTTCCATCGGAACCTCCGCGGCGATCGTACCGATGGTGCTGTCTGCCGCCCCGTACATTTCTCGCCTCGTGGAAAATGCCGTTTTGGAGGTGGATCCCGGCGTCATCGAGGCCGCCGAAGCGATGGGGGCGACTGAGTGGCAGATCATCGTGCGATTCCTGCTTCCGGAAGCACTCAGCGCGCTCGTCCTGGGTCTCACGATTGCGACGGTGGGCCTTGTCGGTGAGTCGGCCATGGCCGGTACCGTCGGAGGCGGCGGCATTGGCGACCTGGCCATCACGTACGGCTACGAGCAGTTCAACTACAACGTGATGTTCGTTACTGTCGTCATTCTCATCATCCTCGTGCAGTTGATTCAGACCGTCGGAAATGTAATTTCAAGGAAAATCAGAAGACGATAAACATTCACACAAAAAGGAGACGGATTTCGATGTTTCAGTGGCTGAAGAAGAAATGGTTGTCTGCATTGACCGTGTTGACTGTGGCGGCTGTGCCACTGATCGGCTGTGGCGCCAACACCGATACCGCCAACAACGCGACCGGGGGCAGCAGCGCACCCAAGGAAGTCACGCTTAAGGTGGGCGTCAGCGGATCGGACACGAAGTTGTGGGATTTTATTGCCAAGAAGGCCGAGAAAGAAGGCATTCACATTCAGGTTGTCAAGTTCTCCGACTACGTTCTACCGAACATGGCGTTGGCGCAGGGCGAACTGGACCTCAACGCCTTTCAGACCATTGCGTATCTGAACGCATTCAAGAAGCAACATCACTTGGACATCTCGCCGATTGCCACGACCGTGCTGGCGCCCATGGGTGTGTACTCGCAAAAGTACAAATCCATCAAGGATCTCCCAGATGGAGCCAAGATTGCGATTCCCAACGACGTGACGAATGAGGCGCGCGCGCTGCTGTTACTGCAGGAAGGCGGGCTCATCAAACTGGAGCCGAATTTTGGCTTGAACGGTACGGTGAAGCAGATCGCTGAAAACCCGAAACACTTGCAATTCATCCCGATGGTCGCGCAGCAGACTCCGCGCGCATTGCCGGATGTGGACGCGTCGGTCATCAACAACGGGATCGCCGTCGACGCGGGCTTCAATCCAATCAAGGATTCGATTTACCACGAAGGGGCGACCGCGAAGCCGTACTTGAACGTGCTCGCCGTGCGAACCCAGGACTTACACCGCCCAGAACTGTTAAAACTCGTGAAAATCTATCAGTCCGACGATGTGAAAAAGTTCATCCTGGACACTTGGAAAGGCGGACTGATTCCGGAGTTTATTCCGGTCAGTGAGATTGCGAACATCGGAGCGTGAATTGCCAGAGTCGGTAGGCTACCTACAAAGAGTGAGGTGATTGCAGTGGCAAGTGCAGTGAGTGACCTGAAAGGGATTCGAGACCGGATTGTCTCAGACATCGAGAGCCGCAGAGAAACGTATATTGACGCCAGTCATCGGATTCACGAACGGCCTGAAATCGGCAACCAAGAGTTCTTCGCGTCCGGTCTGTTGACTGAACTCCTGGAGACGAACGGGTTCGCTGTGGAACGCGGTGTCGCGGGACACGAGACGGCGTTCTTGGCCCGCCGCAAGGCGCGCGGCCTCGATGGGCCGACCATCGCGTTTCTCGCGGAGTACGACGCGTTGCCAGGTCTCGGCCACGCGTGCGGACACAACATTATCGGGACCACCAGTGTGGCCGCTGCGATCGCGTTGCGGCAAGTGCTCGACGAGGTTGGCGGAGAAGTGGTCGTCCTGGGCACGCCCGCAGAAGAAGGCGGCCCAAACGGGAGTGCCAAAGGGAGCTTTGTGAAGCACGGCCTGTTGGACGGCATCGACGCGGCGCTGATGATTCATCCCGCAAACGAAACGCGTATCACCGGGACGTCTTTGGCGGTCGATCCGCTGGACTTCGAATTCATCGGGAAACCTGCACATGCCGCTGCGGCGCCGGAGGAGGGAATCAATGCACTCGACGCAGTCATTCAGCTGTTCAACGGCATCAATGCACTGCGCCAGCACGTTCCTTCCGATGTTCGGATCCACGGCATCATTACACACGGCGGTGACGCTCCAAACATCATCCCCGAGTACGCCAAGGCGCGGTTCTTCATCCGCGCGGCGACCCGCTCGCGGTTGGACCAAGTTACGCAGCGCGTCAAGGCGATCGCGGAAGGGGCAGCACTGGCGACCGGCGCGAAGTTAAACGTGATCGCCTTCCAAAACCAGGTCGACAATCTGCTGTTGAACCGTCGCTTCGACGCTGTGTTCACAGAAGTCATGGAAAGCCTTGGCGAGACTGTGATCACGGAAGAACGCAAAGGTCTCGGGTCCACTGACGCCGGCAACATCAGCCAGGTGGTTCCGACCATTCACCCGTACATCAAAATCGGTCCAAGCGACCTGGTCGGCCATACCGTCGAATTTCGAGAAGCGGCGCGGTCTCCGGAAGGAGACGCAGCCCTGATTCTCGGAGCCAAAGCGCTGGCGTTGACGGCCCTGCGGTTGCTCATCGATCCGGTGGTTTTGGAGGAAATTCACCAGGAGTTTCGGGAACGCAAGGCTCAAGGCTGAGAGGGAGTCGATCTTCCGTCGCGTGGACGGTTCAGATTCTCCACGTGAACGTCCCTGGAAATAAAATCGAGTCGGAGGCGAGATATCTCCCTCCGACTCGATTTTAAGTTACCGAAAACATTGCTGTGGGTTGGCTGTAGAAAGAGTCATAGCGCATTCCACAACCGTATCACCGAAGGACTTTACGCCTCGCTATTCAATAATATTCTTCCAGGGCTTGCTGTAGAGACGCTTTGGTTTCAACCTTTT
>CAZYAH010000103.1:0-7030 GCA_964645595.1 uncultured Alicyclobacillaceae bacterium
TTGCCCGTTGCAATCGGATGGTGCGGGTACGAGCACCAGTCGCTCCAACTTCCCGGGTACAGCTTTGCCCCCGTTATGCCGGCGAGTTCCAACGCGAACAGGTTTGCACACGCCGTGACACCAGATCCGCAGTACATCACAACGGGCTCTTCCGTACGCACAAACTTGAATCGATCCCGCTGCTGCGCAGCCGACTTCCACGTGCCGTCCGGATTTACCCCGTCGGTCCACGGCGCATTGACCGCCCCCGGAATGTGACCCGCAGCAGGGTCAATCGGCTCATGCTCTCCCCGGTACCGTTCCCCAGCGCGGGCGTCCACCAGTTGCCCCGCCCGTGTGCCAGCCGAAATGGCTTCCACCGTCTCGACGTCGACAATCCACTCCGACCGAACGTTGAGCGGAAAGCTTCCCGGTTTCGGAGCCGGGATGTCGTCGTCCACCGCCAGCCCTGCCGCGAGCCAACCCCGGTATCCACCGTCCAGAATCGCGCACAGGTCGTGTCCCAGGTAGCGGACGAGCCACCAGGCGCGCGCAGCCATTCCTTCCCCGTCGTCGTAGACCACCACCAGCGAGTCCGCGCGAACTCCGGCCGCGCTCAACTTGTCTGCCAACTCCTTCGCATCCGGCAGCGGATGTCGGCCACCGTGATGGCCAACCGGGCCGGAGAGATCCTGTTCGAGGTCGAGGTAGTAAGCACCGGGAATGTGACCTGCCAGATAGCGGTTGCGCCCGTCGTCCGGGTCTCCCAGGTTGAATCGGCAGTCAAAGACAACGGCAGATCCGCTGTCCAAAACGCGCTTTAGTTCCGCGGCTGAAATCAGCATCTCGTCTCCTCCCCCGTTACGATGAGCCGCGTCATCCTCGGCGCGCCACTTTCCCGGCACCAGCCTGATCCCGCGGTTTCACGATGATGGCGTCGATATTCACGTGCGCCGGACGCGTCGCTGCAAAGACGATGCAGTCGGCGATGTCCTCAGCCGTTAGGGGCGTCATGCCAGCGTACACGTTCCTCGCCTGTTCTTGATCTCCGAAGTAGCGGACAATTGAGAATTCGGTTTCCACCATGCCCGGATCAATGGTCGTCACGCGAATCGGCTTCCCGAGCAACTCCTGGCGCAGCGCGTCCGTGATGGCGCGCACGGCGAACTTGGTCGCGCAGTACACCGCACCGCCCGCGTAGGCTTCCCGCCCCGCAATGGAACCCAAGTTGATGATGTGGCCCTGTGGTTCCTTGAGCATGTAGGGCAGCGCCAGCCGCGTGACGCGAAGCAACCCCATCACGTTGGTGTCCAACATGACCTGCCAGTCTTCTTCGCCCTGTGCTTCCGCGACGTGCGCGACGCCACGGGCAAGGCCCGCGTTGTTGACGAGCACGTGCAGGTGGCCGTAGTGGCGGATGACGTCGTCGATAAACTGCTCCGCGGATGTGCGCGACGTCACGTCCAATTCCCCGATGAACGGCCGCTCTCCGGTCTTCGCTTCGATTTCATCACGCAGCGACTCCAGCTTGTCTACTCTGCGCGCTCCGAGCGCCACGCGAAATCCCGCTTCCGCCAGCGCTCGCGCAGTGGCGGCGCCAATCCCCGCGCTCGCCCCAGTGATCACCGCAACCTGCCCGTTTCCATGGATGGCCATTCCGACTCCTCCTTCTCAGCTGCATCACAATATCGAACCGTGTCACGCAAACCATGCTTACATACAATGTACCATGCTTAGCCCCCGCGGAGGGAGTCGCCGAGGAGTGATGGTCATGCCGTGCCCGGAAGTGGTCACTGGATTTGTGGAGATACCTGGCGAAAACTATGAACGCATTCAGCAAGCGGCCGACAAAGGCCAGAATTTATGGCGCCTCAGTCCCGTGCGGACCGCTCAGGTCGTGGGCACCCAGCACCTGGGCTTGCGTCCGGACGATTCGTACACGTTTGTCGAACAATACTTTGATCCCGGTTCCGGGCTGCAGCATGCCGTTGTCCGCGTTCGGCACCGCAACTGCACGTACCTCGTAGAGCTCTATCAACCGGAGCGACAGGGACCGAAGGGAATTTGGGTTGTCCAGCAAGTCACCGAACTCTAATTCCGATGGATGGTACAATTACGTGGGAGTGGTTACAATAGGTACGACATCGACGTATGTAGAAAGGTGAATTGCATGTCACTAGCAGAAAAGCAAATCGGCGCGGTGCTGTCCGATGACCGGAAGGCACCGCCGCACACTTTGATCCTGTTTGGCGCTACCGGCGACCTGTCTCGCCGAAAACTTCTTCCCGCACTGTACAGCCTGTATGTGGACAAGCTCCTGCCAGACAACTTCTGCGTCGTCGGCGTGGCCCGCACGGAACAAGACGACGACGGTTTTCGCCAGGAGGTTCGCCAGTCCATTGAGGAATTTTCCCGCCAGAAGCTGGACGAGGCGGCGTTCCGGGAGTTTGTGGACCGGTTTTACTACTGCCCCGTCGACGTCCGCAAGCCGGACGATTTTATCGCACTGAAAGACCGGGTGCAGACACTGGAAACCTCGCTGCAACTGCCACAGCAGCGGATCTTTTACCTCGCCATGGCCCCGGAATTCTTCGGCACCGTCGCGCTGCAGCTGAAGGAGAGCGGGCTCAGCGAGGCCAGTTCCTGGCGCCGTTTGATTATCGAAAAGCCGTTCGGACACGATTTGGAGTCCGCGCGCGCACTCAACGAAGAACTTCGCCAAGTGTTTGACGAAGAGGAGATCTACCGCATTGACCACTACCTGGGCAAGGAAATGGTTCAGAATATCGAGGTCATCCGCTTCGCCAACTCCATCTTCGAACCGCTTTGGAACAACAAGGCGATTGCCAACGTGCAAATCACCTCGAGTGAAACCGTTGGCGTCGAAGACCGGGCTTCCTACTACGAAAAGGCTGGCGCGCTGCGCGACATGGTGCAAAACCACATGCTGCAGATGGTAATGATGGTAGCCATGGAACCGCCGAGCCGCCTGAACATGGAGGCCATCCGCGACGAAAAGGTGAAAGTGCTGCGGTCCTTGCGCAGATATCGCCCAGAAGAGGTTCCGCGCCACGTCATCCGCGGCCAGTACGACGCGGGCGAAATTACAAACCGCAACGCCCCCGACGGCCGACAGCTTGTGAGCGCGTACCGGGATGAGCCGAACGTTTCTCCAACCTCTACCACGGAGACGTTTGTCGCCGCGCGGCTTTTCATCGACAACTTCCGGTGGGCTGGCGTTCCCTTCTACTTGCGGACCGGAAAACGCATGGCCGCCAAGGCGACGGAAATCGTGATCCAGTTCAAGGACTTGCCGAGGAATCTGTACTTCAACAAGGAAGGAAATCTCGGCCCCAACCTGCTCGTCATTCGCGTGTACCCGAATGAAGGGATGTACATCCAGTTGAACGCAAAGCGCCCAGGTACCGACGAGACGATTGTCCCGGTGGCGATGGAGTTCAGCCAACAACTGGACAACTCGCCGGAGGCCTACGAGCGCCTGCTGTACGACGCGATGCAGGGGGATTCCACCTTCTTCACGCGTTGGGATGAAGTCTCGCTGGCGTGGAAGTTTGTCGATCCGATTGCACAAGCCTTCCGCAAAGATTCGCTGGCGCTTCACCACTACCCATCCGGTTCATGGGGTCCGAGCGCCGCACACGAGTTGCTGGCGGAAGACGGATTCAAGTGGTGGCCAGTGCACGGAGAGCGGCCGGCATCGCACCAAGAGCCGGAGCGACAGTTTGGACAGAGTCTGGAAGGGGGATGGCGTTGAAGGCAATATACGACGTCTCGATGCCGATTTACGAAGGCATGCCGGTGTACAAGAACAAGCCGGAAAAACAGCCTGCGTTCCAGATCACGAGCGACTTTACAACGGGCAGCGTCCGCGAGACGCGGGTGAGCCTCGACGTGCACACCGGCACGCACGTGGACGCGCCGTTGCACATGGTGCCGAACGGATCGACCATTGAAACGATTCGGCTGGAACAACTGGTCCGGAGCTGCCGGGTGGTGGATCTGACCCATGTGAACGACGGCATCTCGCGCGTGGACTTGGAAGCGCTGGATATTCAGGAAGGCGAATTTTTGCTGTTCAAGACGAAAAACTCGGAGGACAAGGCGTTCAATCCGGAGTTCATTTTCCTGAAAGAGGACGGGGCCAAGTACTTGGCCGAGAAAAAGGTCGCGGGGGTCGGCATCGACGCACTCGGCGTGGAGCGCAGCCAACCGGGCCATCCGACCCACAAGGCGCTGTTTGAGGCAAGGATTGTCATCATCGAGGGCCTGCGGCTGGGTCACGTTCCGGCCGGCGAGTACTTCATGGTCGCTGCACCGCTCGCGCTGCAGGGGCTCGACGCCGCGCCCGCGCGGGTCCTGCTGATTCAGGAGTGACCGCCGTTACAATTTGAAGCGATAGTCTATGTGAGTCAAAAGTAACGGGTTCCGTTTTGAGGTGCAAAACAGACATTGGACACACGAAATGGCGTACGAATTGGCAATCAATTCGTACGCCATTTTTCTACGGGCACTTGCGTACGAAGTCTATCGAATTTGTGCCCATACTAAGTGGACGTTTTCATTTGCGTGGTACACCGTTGTACTCCCTGCGAAGTATCGCTCCTGGATAGCTGCTGGACTCAAATCTTCTACGATGTAAAATCCTGCCCCTCGGAGTTCGTCGGCCAACAGCGCTGGGTCGAAGGTTGTGTTCATTGACTCTCCCATCTTTTGCAATTCTTGACGAATCTCATGAAGATTGGTATCGGTCTCAGTATGATAATCAAAAATAACCGAACTACCTACTGGTGCAATCTGAGTTATCGACCGCAGTGTTTCACATACATCACTCGGAGAGAGATACATTGTTACACCCAGCAAGCTAAAGAGGCTTTTCGCCTTGGGGTTGTACGGTGTTCTCAAGAGTGCCCCTGCAACACTTGCCTGTCTGAAATCTGTGGACACAAAATGGAGACCCGCAGGAATTTCCCAGCCCAAATCAATCAGCCGTTTACGCTTGAATTCCTGTGTATCTGGCTGATCGACCTCAAATACCTCAATCTTCTCTTCCTCCAGAAGTTGTTTATAGCGAAAAGCAAAAGTATCCAACCCCGCACCAAGGATCACGTATTGCCTGACACCCTTTTGCATTTCCTCCACAAGTTTTTCTTCTGTATAACGTGATCGACTAACGACATTTGGGAGTCCCATTGTTTGCAGCAGCTCACGGAGGTCGCTCGCACCGCTTTTCAGGCCTTGTTCAATGAGGTTGCGTCTCTCTTCTGGTATCAACTGATATGCAAGAGAGTCATTAAAGATCACGGGATCGTCATTTGTAGAATGGTAAGCACGAATGAAGGCAGTCATTATTGCAGTAACGCTGATCTGATTTGCTTTCAACTGAATATCCTCCCTTGGGACCGTATCCCGCACCGGAGTGCTAGGATAGAGTATTCAGAGAAAGCATAACAAGCAAAGGAGATTAAATGCAATACGTCGAAATTTTATCATACCACATAAAAATTTTTTTGTCAATCATGAGTGGTGCTGCCGTTTTTCATTCACTTTGCTTAGTGATACAGTTGGTATGAAGGCTTCCTCGACTGTGACGCGCAAAGCGGGGCGCAACAGTTCCCATGTTCTGTATCAACAGTAAGCGTGACGACTATGCACTTGCAAGTGGTGTTGAGGAGGATTCAAGCGATATGCGTAAGGTACCGTGGATAGTCGGAGGTACCGCTTTATGCGTTGGTGTTGTCGTGCTTGGGATGATTGCACGCGCATCTCTTGCACAGGCTGCACCTATACTTCCAATACCGCCACAAGTAACGTTGGATGAAGTCCTGTCGAAAACTGACCATGTTAGTTACGATGAAGCCCACAACGCTGCCCTTCGATTCGGGCTTCATTTCAGGCCTACCGCTGGATCCACCATCATCAATCACATACATCTACAATGCAACAACCGGAGATTGGCTGGGCTCTTATAGTTACACACCTGCCGCCAAATGAGACCCGTAAGCACAGTAAAAAATACACCGCCTCCTCGCGCGATCGGTGAGGAGACAGTGTTTATCACGGCTTCTGTCCTTTGCTAGTCCGTCTGAATGCTAGTCCCTTCGGAGTTCCTCGTCAATCTTCCGCTCAATCTCTTCATCCGTAAGGTCGAACTCGCGCGACAGTCTGCGCGCGAGATCTCTTTGTTCGTAATAGTACCGCCGCAGCTCCTCCCGCTTCTCCTCTGGAGATCTGCGGTCAAACTTGCCTGACCGCAGCATCCGGAAGAGACCGTAGCTGAGCAGGCTCGTCGCAATCAGCATCAGCAAGGCAACCAGCGGGCTGCCAAAACCAAACCCGATTATCACGGCGAGCTCCCTCCCAACGGAATCCGACGGAGCATGCGGTTATTTTCGCTCCACCGCGTGTCCGCCAAACTCATTGCGCAATGCCGCAACGACTTTCCCCGTAAACGTGTCATCCGTCAGCGACCGGTAGCGCATCAAGAGCGAAAGAGCAATGACCGGCGCCGCAACCTGCAGGTCAAGCGCCTCCTCGACGGTCCACTTGCCCTCCCCGGACGAGTGCATGACGCCTTTGATTCCTTCAAGCCGCGGGTCCTTGGAGAACGCGCGCTCGGTCAACTCCATCAGCCAACCGCGGATGACTGAGCCGTGCGACCAGACCCGTGCCAGTTTCTCGTAATCGTATTGGAACGGACTCTTGTCCAGAATTTCAAAGCCTTCCCCGATGGCGGCCATCATGCCGTACTCGATACCGTTGTGCACCATCTTCGCGTAGTGGCCAGATCCGGACGGCCCGGTGTAGAGGTAGCCATTCTCGACGGCAGTGTCCCGGAACAAGGGCTCAATGGTCGGAAACACGTCCGGATCGCCGCCAATCATGTAGCACGCTCCGTGGCGCGCCCCTTCCATACCGCCCGAAGTGCCGACGTCGAAATAGTAGATGCCCGCCTGTTTCAGGTGCTCGGCGCGGCGGAGTGTATCCTTGTAGTGCGAGTTTCCGGCCTCGATGACGATGTCGCCCGACTGCA
>CAZYAH010000104.1:0-7016 GCA_964645595.1 uncultured Alicyclobacillaceae bacterium
ATAGCGCACCTTGATTCCCAATTCCTTCAAGTAGTCCGTCAGGTCCTCCGCCATTTTCTTGGTCAGAGTCGTCACGAGCACGCGCTCGTCGCGGCGGATCCGCTGCTGAATCTCGCCGACCAGGTCGTCAATTTGTCCTTTGATGGGCCGCACGAAAATCTCCGGATCCAGCAAGCCCGTCGGCCGAATAATCTGTTCCGCCCGGTTCTCTTCGTGTTCGAGTTCGTATGGCCCCGGCGTCGCCGACACGTAGATGGTCTGGCCAACTTTCGCCTCGAACTCTTCAAACGTCAGCGGCCGATTGTCTGCGGCAGACGGCAGGCGAAATCCGTGTTCAATCAACGTCACCTTGCGGGACCGGTCGCCTCCGTACATGCCCCGGATTTGCGGAATGGTCACGTGAGACTCGTCGATAAACGTGACGAAGTTGTCGGGGAAGTAGTCGAGCAACGTGTGCGGCGGCTCGCCAGCCGCGCGGCCTTCCAAGTGCCGCGAGTAGTTCTCAATGCCGGGGCAGTGCCCGATTTCGAGCATCATCTCAATGTCGTAGTTCGTGCGCTGCTCCAGTCGTTGCGCCTCCAGCAGTTTTCCGGCAGCGCGCAGTTCCTCAAGCCGCTCGGCGAGCTCGGCGCGGATCCGTTCTACCGCCTTTTCCAAACGCTCGCGAGATGTGACGAAGTGGGAAGCGGGGTAAATGCCGACGTGTTCACGCAGCCCGATGATTTCTCCTGTCAACACGTCGATTTCTGTAATCCGTTCAATTTCATCGCCAAACAACTCAACCCGAATCGCCTGTTCGCCTCGGGATGCGGGGAAAATCTCGACGATATCGCCGCGCACGCGGAACGTCCCGCGCGTAAAGTTGATGTCGTTGCGCTCGTACTGCATCGCCACCAGGCGGCGGAGAATTTCGTCACGGCTCTTCACCATGCCAGGTCGCAGCGAGAGCACGTGGCCCCGGTATTCCTCCGGGTTTCCCAAGCCGTAGATGGCAGACACACTGGCCACAACGATAACGTCGTTCCGCTCGAGCAGAGAGGCCGTTGCAGAGTGCCGAAGTTTGTCGATTTCGTCGTTGATTTTGGCGTCCTTCTCTATATAGGTATCCGTCGACGGAATGTACGCCTCCGGTTGATAGTAGTCGTAATAGCTGACAAAGTACTCCACAGCGTTGTGCGGAAAAAACTCCTTGAACTCCGCCGCAAGTTGCGCGGCCAACGTCTTGTTGTGCGCAATCACCAGCGTAGGGCGGTTCAACCTGGCGATGATGCTGGCCATGGTGAACGTTTTGCCGGACCCGGTCACCCCGAGCAGCGTCTGGTGGCGCAGGCCCTTTTCTACTCCCTCCACCAGCGATGCAATCGCCGTCGGTTGATCTCCCTGCGGCTGAAAGTCGGAGACAAGTTCAAATTTTTGGTCACGCGCACTCACGTGCATCACCCACTTTGGTCGAGAGACTTATGTTATATGTTAACATGAAAAGCAAAAAGGGAACAAGCGTTCCCCTTTTCTCCACACGTTGAAACTGTCTCATGCATTAGATGCCTTTCATCACTGGCCGGCAGGCAGTCCGGCTGCAGCTTGCGAGGCCGGAGTGTCGCGGAGAATGACGATGTTGACCCGGCGGTTCTCCTGGCGATGCGCTTCCGTGTCGTTCGGCGCAACCGGGTGGTATTCTCCGTAGCCCACGCCGGACAAACGAGATGGATCGATGTGTTCGCCGACAAAAAAGCGCACCACATTAATCGCTCTCGCGGCGGAGAGTTCCCAGTTCGACGGATACTGAGGCGTGGCAATCGGCCGGTTGTCCGTGTGCCCTTCGATGACAATCGGATTGTCGAGCTTCTGGAAGAAGGGCACAAGTCCCTGCAACAGCTTGCGAGCCTGTGGTTTAATGGTCGCTTTACCAGTGTCAAAGAGGACGATGTCGCGCAACGTAATCTGGATTCCGCGCTGCTGCGAGACAATTTTGACATTGCCCTCCAAGTGGTGCTCCTTGATGTATGCGCTGACCTGCTGGTACAGATTGTCCAGCTTCCGATCTTCAGCCGTGTCCCGTTCCACCGGGCCTGTCTTCTGCTTGTTCCCCTCGTCCGACGGATTGGCCGGCACCACCAGCCCGGTTGTGCCCAGATTCTTCAGCGGAATCTCGTCGTTCTTGTGGAGCGCGGCGGCAAGGGACTGGGATAAGGTCATGAACTTCGCCACGTCTACCTTCGACATGGCGTACATAATCACGAAGAAAATCATCAAGAGCGTGATGAGGTCCGAGTACGTGATCAGCCAGCGCTCGTGGTTGTCCCGTTCCCCTTGCTTATCCCTGCGCCGCCGTCTCGACATGCGCCTCACCAGCTTTCCCGACCTTGCGCTCCCGCTGTGCCGGAGGCAAGAAGGCTTTTAACTTCTGTCCGAGAATGTTCGGGTTTTCCCCTGCCTGGATGGACAAGATTCCTTCTATCACAATCTGTTTGAGCAGGACTTCTTCCTGGTTGCGGCGCTTGAGCTTGTTGGCGAGCGGAAGCCACAACACGTTGGCGGACGCGACGCCGTAGAGTGTCGCCGTGAACGCAGTCGCAATCTGCGGCCCCAGGCGATTGACGTCGCTCAGGTCGCCGAGCACGTGTACCAGCCCCATCACGGTTCCGATAATGCCCATGGTCGGGGCAAATCCGCCGGCGCTCTCCAGGATACGCGCCGCCGCTTCGTGGCGCGCTTCAAGAAACTCCAGTTCCGTCTCGAGAATGTTCTTCACAAGTTCCGGGTCCACGCCGTCGACGACCAACTGGACTCCGCCCTTGAGGAATGGGTCATTGTAGGTTTCAATGTGTTCCTCCAAAGCGAGAATGCCTTCGCGGCGGGCGACGGTGGCAAGGTGGACGAGGTCGTCAATTGTGTCCAACGGCTGCGCTTTCTTCGCGAAAAACGCGATTTTCAGGTACTTGAAAATGCCGAGAAAGTCTTTCAGCGAAACGCCGGTCAACGTCGCGCCAATCGTACCACCAAAGACAATGACAAACGCTGTCGGCTGAATCAGTGCGTTGATGGAACCTCCGTCCATCGTAAAGCCAAGGACCAAACTCACAATGGCGAGTACAATGCCCAAACCGCTTGCCAAATCCACTGGCGCTTCCTCCTACCCTGTCATCGCTCCTGGCCGTTCGTTCCGAACCGCCCACTGCCCGTGCAGTACCTTCAGCAGTCAGGCGGTTACACCTCGATGGATGTGTCCGCGACGGCATCCGCCTGCTGTCCGACGAAACGGCCGCCCTGCGCTCCAACGCGTGCGTACAACGATTGAAAGAGGCCCGCCTTGAACCAGCCGTAGCCGTATCTCTCGCTCGTGTTGGGCGCGGCAATCAGTCCGAGTTGATGGCGCTCGCCCTCGTACACCGGCTTGCCGACAAAGCGAACTTCTCCCCGCAGGTCCACAACCTGCAGTTTGGCGTACGCAGGATTCTGGTCGAGCGCAAAGTGCAAATCGTACGGCGTATGTACCGGCACCTGGTTGACGTGCGTAATGATCTCCCCCGGCAGCAAGCCCATCTGCTCCGCCAACGAGCCGCGCACCGTGCTGAGAATCTTTACGCCCTGCGGCGTCTCCGTAAAGAGCGGATCGGCCACGAGCTCGCGGCGCGTCAGCCACCACAAGAACAGTTCCTGCAAGGCAACGCAGACAACTGCCCCCACCAGCGCGCCAAGGCCGTCGTAGTATTGCGTGAAGCAGGCCACGGCCGCCAAAGCGACACCGGTCACTGCGTGATGGCGGTATACCGCCAGCAGTCCCTGCTGCGGACGACGCGCCGAAAAGAGGACGCTGATGCCCATAAACACGGGCAGTGCGGACAGCGTAAAACCGCCAGCCAGGGAATGAATGGCGGGCCACCAGGTAGGGAACTGCCAACCTGAGATGCTGTTCCCGGTCACCGGCAACGCAAATACCGAAAGGAACGCCAGTTGGACGACAAACGCCCCCATCGTTCCCCCGCGCTTACCAATTACAGCAACGGGCGCAGCTCCCCGGTTCCTCCGCAGCCACAACAAGGCGGCGTGAGTCAAGTTCGCGGCAGCAGCGACGGCCAGCCAGCTCGTACTGTGAAAGTCGCGCAAGAACGCCCAGACCGCGTTAAGGTGCGGATCCGTCGGCGGCTGAAGCAAACCGGCCGCGGCGTGCAAGGCGAGCAGCGCTCCGATGGCGTAGTCGACAGCGAGAAACCGGACCCGCGCGGCGCCCGCCAACAGCGACAGTGCGGTAATCGTCCAGATTTCGCGATCCGTTACAACGGCGCCGAAACAGAGCAGGACACCGGAGGCCAGCACCCCCGCCGCCAGGCCGAGGAATACCTGCGCAATCAGCGGCGCCTTGACCCTCGTCAAGCGAATGCCGAAAAACCTGCGTTCCGCCTTGGCGTTTCGCAACAATTCCCATACGAGCAGAAAGGTCCCGATATAAAACAGTGGATTTATGAGCAACGTGACGCACGCGTGAACCGCCGCACGCCCGAACTGCACCGCGTCGAGGTATGCTGCCATCTGTCGTTCCCTTCCTTGGTCTGCTCACAAAACAGCGCTACACAGACAACTTGTACAGACTCCAATTCGACAGATTCTGACGTTGTCCTGCTGGAACCGCGAGGAGCTCCTAGCGGGAACGTTCCAGCGCCACTTGCTCCGCCTTCTTTAGTTGAGTGTCGGAATTGGCCAGCAGTTGCGTGAAGACGTCCCACAGCTGTTGTGCCGTCTTCTGATCTACCACTCCCGACGCAGGCAGATGTTGACGGGATTGAAACTGTTTCACCGCCGACTCTGTCGCCGCGTCGAAGTAGCCGTCGGTTCGGCTGACCGGATAGCCCAGAGCTTTCAACATTTGCTGTGCGACCTTGACTTCGCTGTTGTTCTGATCCCGCTTTAGGGGCAACTTGGAGTTGTCCAGCGGATGCAGGGTGGCGTAGTCCGGCAACTGCGCCGGGACGGTAGGTTGCAGCCCTTTCTTGTGAATCCATTCCCCATTTGGCGTCAACCACTTGCCAACCGTGTACTTGAGCGAACTCCCGTCTGCAAACGACGTCGTTTCCTGCATCGTGCCCTTTCCGTACGACTTGGTCCCGACGAGCGGAGCCCCGATGTCTTCGTGCAGGGCAGCTGCCAGGATTTCAGCGGCGCTGGCCGTGTCCTGATCCATCAGGACGACCACGGGCAAGGTCGTTCCAGGTCCGGGGGACAGCATCTTTTCCGGCGACGAATTCCGGCCAACTGTCTGCACCACCAAGCGGCCCTTCGGAATAAACTGCCCCGCAATTTTCACGGCTTCTTCCAAATAGCCCCCTGGATTTCCGCGCAGGTCCACAATCAGCGAACGCGCGCCCGACTTGGTCAACTCGGCCAGTTGCTGCTGGACTTCCTGAGAAGTGTTGTCGGCGACGACCGTAATCTGCAAGTATCCGACATGGTTATCCAGCATTTTGGAAAACACGGTCTGCTTCGTCACCTGGTCGCGCGTGATCCGGAAGTTCAACAGTTGGTCTGGAGTCGACGGGCGCTTGACCGTGAGCGTGACCGTGGTTCCCTTGGGCCCCATGATCAGTTGACTGACCGCCTCGAGCGACATGCCTTGCACCGGCTTCCCATCGACCTTGACAATCACGTCCTGCGCCCGAATCCCCGCCTTTTCCGCCGGCGCATTCTTCATCACGGAATGGACGACCGTCTGGTGGTCGACCTGTTCAATCATCACGCCAATACCGACGTAGGATCCGGACAGCATGTTCCGGAACTGCGTCGCGTCAGCGGGCGGAAAGTAGTTTGTGAACGGATCGTGCAAAGACTTGGTCATGCCGTCAATCGCGCCATTCAGGAGCGATTGATCGGTCTCCTGCTGAAAATACTTGTTTCGCAAATCCGAGTACGCAGCCAGGAACTTGCGGAACGCGGGTGAATTGAGCCCTGGATCCAGTTGTACACCCATCACTTTCAAGCCAAGCAGGGTGCTTACTACACCAATGCCGATACCCAGCAGCAGGGACGCCAGATACTTAATAAAGGGACTTTTCCGATTTTCAGGCACGGCTGCCCTCCCCTTCTTCACAGCGCTATTGAAAAAAAAGGCCAGTCCGCCACGAGAGCGGGCCGACCTGGCAGGCGGATGCGCGCTTCTTCACGAAGCCGTCACACCTTGAGGAACTTTCGCACGGACATGACGCCTCCCCAGATCCCAATGACAAGGCCGAGTCCAAACATGACAACGGCCAGTTTCTGCGCGAGCTCCGCGGTCGGGATGAGCGGAAAGGTCAGCGCCAGGAAAGTTCCGCCAAACCGTGTGAAGACGCTGTGATATCCGTATGTGACAATGAGGAACGGCACGAGCGCTCCCACAGTCCCAATGATAATGCCTTCCGTGAGAAAAGGCCAACGGATGAACCAGTTTGTCGCCCCCACCAGTTTCATGATCTCGATTTCGCGCCGACGCGAAAAGATGGTGATTTTGATGGTATTGGAGATCAGAAACATGGCCATCACAATCAGACCGGCGACAAAGACAATCCCGATGTTGCGGACAAGGTCGAGAAAGCGAAAGAGCCTGTCGACGTATTGACTGCCGTCATTCACTTGCTCAATGCCTGGCAGCGCCCGGATCTTGTCCGCGACAGCAAGAGTTTGCCGGGGGTCCATAGCTCGGACCACGAACTTGTCCGGAATCGGGTTCTTCCCGGAGAGCCCGGAAAGCACGTCGCCGTACTCCTTGAGGCGCGACTGCAAGTCCTTGAATCCCTCTTCCTTGGAAATGTACCGGACGGAAGCCACGCCGGGCAGCGCTTTAACCTCTTGCTGAATTTGTTGCACCTGGTCCGCACTGACGCCTTCCTTCAGGTAGGCGCTAACTTCAACCTGACTAGCCACGTAGTTTGACATCTGCTGCGCGTTCAGGGCAACTACCAGCGTCACGCCGAGAATCAATAGCGTGATGGCCACGGCGCTGATGGAAGCAAACGACATCCAACTGTTTCGCGCCAGATTTTTGA
>CAZYAH010000105.1:0-6972 GCA_964645595.1 uncultured Alicyclobacillaceae bacterium
CCAGGGCGGGCCGCTGATGCACGTCATCGCAGCCAAGGCTGTGGCGCTCGGCGAAGCGTTGAAGCCCGAGTTCCGCACGTACTGTGAGCAGATTGTGGCGAATGCGAAAGCGTTGGCGCAAGGCTTATTGGCGCGCGGATTCCAACTGGTCTCCGGCGGGACGGACAACCACCTCGTCCTGATTGACGTGCGCAACTTCAACCTGACGGGCAAAGAGGCGGAGCGGCGTCTCGACGAGGTCGGCATCACGGTCAACAAGAACACAATTCCGTT
Source organism: uncultured Alicyclobacillaceae bacterium (assembly GCA_964645595.1). Lineage (GTDB taxonomy): Bacteria > Bacillota > Bacilli > Alicyclobacillales > Alicyclobacillaceae > Alicyclobacillus_A. The sequence continues at coordinate 274 of CAZYAH010000105.1, forward strand.
CGATCCCGCTAGCCCCATGGTCACCAGCGGCATCCGCGTCGGCACGCCGGCGGTCACATCGCGCGGCATGGACGAGCAGGCGATGGATGAAATCGCCGAGATCTTCCACGTTGTGCTGTCGTCCGACTTCACGGAAGAACGCGCAGCGCACGCCCGCCGCCTGGTCAAGCAGCTGACGGAGCGCTTCCCGCTGTATGAGGGGTTGGCGTACGAAGCTTGAGATAGAATTGTTGAAGACACGTTGTAATGGAAAGCCGGAATGACAAACAAATCGCCGCCCTCTGCAGTGGGCGGCGATTTCCTCCTATGTGGTTCCTGAATGGATGTATTGACGATTCAACACATGAGTCCCTCAATAACCTGGCCGGTACGCGTAGAGTTCTTCTCTAATGATTTTATCCGTACAGTTTCACAATCTCCTCTTTCGTCATCCACACCAGCTTCAGTTCCAGCGGCTGCCTACCTTGTTTCAATCGTGAGAACCCTTCCGGGTGGTACAGGCCCATCAAAAACCGCATATACCACTGCAGTCGCCGCTTTTCGGCGGTATCCGGCAAGTCCTCCACGTGGAACCCGAGCATTTCGATGCCCCGGTTCATCAGCGTCATGGCGCAGGCGACCTGGACATCCTGGTATTTGGGGTCTGACTGCAGAATCCGGGCCAGATCCCTGAAACCGTCCTTGGCCGTGCGCAGTGCCTTGACCAAAGCGCGCGGATCATTTGCGGCGGAAAACGTGATCAGCGTTTCGTTCTGGAAGTGCAGGTCAATTGCCTTCGCCCCGTCGTCCACGACAACCGATCCTTGCTCATCGAGTCGGCGACCGTGGCGCCATACTGTCGGCGAGATGCGAAAGATCCGGTTTACGCTCTCCACGCGATAGAGTTTTGAGAACGCCCACTCGACGGCGTTCCAGATGGAGATCATAATTCTCCGCGGCCAGGGATAGTGGCCGAACAGCGTGTGCAGCACGGCGCGCTGCTCGGTCGCTGCGCGTTCCAGCTCGCCGACGGTGGTAAATGTGTAGCCGATTGCGCCGAGCTTTTCAAGGATTTCTGGCAAGGCCCGGATGGTGTTCAGCGGCGCACCTTCTGCTCCGCCGGCGTCGTGGCAGAGCACGATGGCGCCGGTGTGGGCGCCTCCGACGACGCGCTGGACAATTTCATCGGCGTACTCGCCTGGCAGCCAGTCAATCGCCCGCCGCGACCAGAGCACCGGTTTCAGGCCAAGTCTGGCACAGGCGAGGCGGGTGACGAGGTTAAACGCGCCCCAGGGCGGGCGGTAGTAGGCCAGTGGTTTCCCAGCCAGGGACTCCAAAGACTTCTTCGCTGTGGAGATGTCACGCCAGGTCGCCAGCGGGTGCAGCAGCCACGCGTGGCGGTGGGCAAAGCCGTGGGACGCGATTTCGTGTCCGTCTGCAAGGATCTGCCGCGCCAGGTCCGGGTGGGCCTCTGCCCGCTTGGCGACGAGAAAGAAGGTCGCCTTGGCGTTGTATTCTTTGAGGATCTTCAGCACGTGCGGCGTGTATCGCGGGTCGGGTCCGTCGTCAAAGGTCAGGGCGATTTGGCGAACGGTGGACGGCCCTCTGTAGATGGTGCCGACGTGAAGATACTTGAACAACAGTTCGGGTATGAATGCGTACAGGGCGTACAACAGCAGGAGGACACCCAGAGTATCCAGTATCAGCAACGCGATAAAGCCTCCCCCAGAATCTGTCGAGTGTTCTGGGTAGATCATACCATGGACGAGCGTCGCTGCCATGCTGATTCGCCCACAATTTGGCGAACTCAAGAGTGTATTGACGAGCGTACGACTTCCGGACCTGGCGCGGGAGGCGCGGCCAACGCGGTTGTCAGACGCGTTGCCTGCGGCGCGCTTGGCTCTGCATGTCAGTGGGAGCGTCGGGGGAGGGAGCGGATCGCTTCGGTCGGTCTATCGGCAACACAATGTACAACAGCCCCATGAGCAGGATGACCGCACCGCTGACGACAAACGGCGCATGCGGGCTGATGGTATCCCAGACCAGGCCGCCGAGATACGGCCCTGCGGCAGAACCGAGGCCTTCCACCGTCATGAAGACGCCCCAGAGTGTGCCTTTCTTGTCTGGGTCAATGGAGCGGTCAAGGACCGAGTTCCAGGCAGGCAGAATAAACGCGTAACAGAGCCCGAGGATGCCGACGGCGACAAACGTGGTCCACAGCGCGTGGACGAACGGATACGCCATAAGTGCCATGCCGGATACGACAAATGCAGTGACGAGGAACTGGCGCGCTCCGAACTTGTCCACCAGTTTGCCGGCGGGTACCAGCAACAGCACCGTCAGACCGCCGCCGACCACGAGAATCGTGCTGTACATAGCACCGCTCAAGTGCAGGACCACGTTGGCGTACAGCGACAGAATCGGGATCAGTGAGGCGACGGCGAACGTCTGCGCAAACATCCCCGGGAACAGGAAAGCCACCTGCTTGACGTTTGTCCACAACGACTGCCAGTACGCTCTGTCCCAAGTGACGTGCGGCCTGGATGATTCGGACTCGGCGCCGTGCGGTCGCGGCGCATTGCGTACGAGCACCCAGGCGAGCAGGAAGCCGGCGACTTCTACGCCGATGAGCAGCCAAAACGCCAAGGTGTACGTTCTGCCGATGACGAGGTTGATGAGAATCGGGCCGAGGCCGACGCCTGCCAGCCAGAACACGTACATGTAGCCCATGAACTGGGCGCGCGATTTTTCGGGCGTGGCCGCGCCAATGCCGGACACTGCCGCCGGCCACATCGGCGTGACGCCAATGCCGTACAGGGCGAGGCTCGCAATCAGGGCGGGGATGGATCGCGCGTTCATCATCCAAAACACGGATCCGGCAGCAATGGCAAACCCGGTCAGCAACACGGTGCGCTGCCCGAACTTGTCGGCAATCCATCCGGCGGGGGACCTGAGCAGATTGTCTGCCAGGTAGTGAATGGACAGCGCGAGCGCCGTCCACTCGACCGCGAATCCGAGGACGCGCTTGCCGTAGGTCGGTAGCATCGACAGCGTCAGAGCGCCGCGCACGAACTCGGACAACGTCAGCGAGATCAACACTCCAAATACAAATGGCTGAAACAACTCGGGTTCCAGCCATTTGGACAAGCGGGCGGTCGCCCACGCGCGAATTCGGTCCACAAAACCACCCCTTGCAACGCCGAAAAATGACGGTTGTGTTGTTGGCAGGGATAGTGTGCCCTGGATTCGTTCAGACTTACGTTGTTAGTTTATACTAATCACTTGAATTAGATTGGACGAACTGATATATTGTCTGCGAAGATACATGACTATTGTAGTCAACTTTTTGGTCGAGATTCCAGACTTCTCGCATACCTTGCCGTTGCGAGCAGTCTTACAGGAAATGTAGACTCGCCAAACGCCACTTAGCACACGTACTCAGGAGGTACTGCTCATGCGAAAACCGTTTCGTCCCATGCTCGCCCTGGTGGTAGCTGGTGCACTGACTTTGGCTGGCTGCGGCAACACGGGTGGACAGCCAGCGCAAAACACCGCGGAACAGACCAATCAGGCCGCGGGACAGCAATCGTCCGACAACTTGGCGTCGCACGTTCAACAGATGTTGAACACTGCTACTCAACTTAAGGATGTTATCAAAAAGAAGGACGACAAACAAATTGCGGCGCTCGGCCCGCGTCTGGAAGACGAGTGGAAGACGTTTGAAGACGATGTCCGTCCAAAGTACCCGGACCAGTACGAGAGCGTGGAGAAATCGCTGGATCCGCTCGTCGCCGGCTCCACTGCATCCCCGGTGGACACAGCGACACTCAGCAAGCTCGACGAGGACCTGATCGAGGCGCTGAATGATCTCGCGAACGCAGTGAAGGGCGCGAAGTAATCCGCCTGCAGTACAGGCAATCGAGCGCTTGCGGCAACATCCAACGGATATCACAACGCGTCTCTGCGAAAGAAAAGGGGCTGTCCCCGCGGCACTTGCTGTTCTGCCGTCGGGGCCAGTCCCATTTTTGTACTGCTCCTTACACTGCGTAGAATCTTGCGGTTGTCATTGATACTGGTAGAGTGTCCGCGCCTGGTTGCGGTTTGCCAGTGAAATCAAGATGTCCGCAATTTCTTGCGCGGAGTTCAGCTTGCGGACGCGCAGAGCCCGTTCCTTCATCTGTTCGCGTTTTTGCGGATTCTCGACTAACAGGTCGTACAGGTGTTCGCTGACCTGCTTGCGGTTGCGGGCGAGCACAGCGACACCGGATCTCACCAGGAACTTCGCGTTCTGCACCTCCTGGCCCGGAATCGGCCGGTACAGCAACATCGGCAGCTGAATGGCCAGAGCCTCAGAGATGGTCAGGCCGCCGGCTTTCGTCACCATCAAATCCGCAACGGCCATCAACTCGTAAATTTCGGAGACAAAACCGTACACCCATGCCGGTCGGGTCGCCTTTGCCACGATTTCGTCCAACTGCGCTTTCATGCGCTTGTTGCGGCCGGTGACCACAACCACCTGCACCGGGTACGGGTAGGTGAACAATTCCTCGCAGATCTGGTTGATGTCGCCCATCACGCCGTAAGCGCCGCCCATGACGAGCACGGTCGGGATGTCGGCGCGAAGGCCGTACTTCCTGCGCAGGGCCTGCTTGTCAAAAGACTGCAAAAAGGCCGGTCGAACCGGAATGCCTGTCACGTGTATGGTGTCACTCGGGATACCGCGCGCAATCATCCCGTTTCGGACGTAGTCGGATCCGACGAAGTACGCGTCCGTCAGCGGGTGGATCCACTGGCTGTGAATGGCGTGATCGGTAATGACCGTGGCCAACGGCACGTTCGTCTTCCCTTGTTGCTTCAAGTAGGAAACGACGCCAGCCGGGGTCGGAAACGTCGCCAGGACCACATCCGGTTTATACTCCCGCAGCGTCTCTTCCATTTCGTCGATACCAAGGGAGTTCAGCTGGCGCTGAATCAGCGACGACGGCGGAATCTGACTGGTGCCTTTATAAAACCATCCATAAAGTGCAGGCGCAAAGCGCACACTTTTCAAGTAGCAGTACTTCATCACCGAGTCCAGCATCGGGTGTACACTGCGCATATAGTCCACAATCTTGACTTCGGTTTGAGGGCTCCGGCTTGCCAGCGCATCGCGGACGGCAAACGCTGCCTGTTGGTGGCCTTCGCCGTACGATGCAGACAGGACAAGAAGTTTCTTGAACGAAGACAATGAGAGCGCCTCCTCTAACCAGATTGCTTCACCCTGATCAAACGTGTCCACATTATACCACAACCCGCGCCTTGCCACTGATTTGCCGGTAGAGGTTCTGGTATAATGGCGACGACAGACAACCCCACGTCAGTATATGTGGACCACCACCAACATAGGTCGACGAATTCTGCCGCTAGGGGAAGAAGCTGGAGGTTTTGCAACAACCTCCACAGGGGAGTGTGCATCGTGGGACAAGTCCACGTCTTAGATCATCCGCTGATTCAACACAAACTGACGTTTATCCGCTCCAAGGACACGGGTACCAAGGAGTTTCGCCAACTGGTCCAAGAAGTGGCCATGCTGATGGCCTATGAGATCACCCGCTCGCTGCCGCTCGTCGAAACGGAAGTCGAGACTCCGGTTGCGAAGGCCAAGACAAAAGTGATTGAAGGAAAGACGCTGGCGCTGGTACCAGTGTTGCGCGCCGGGCTCGGCATGGTGGACGGCATCCTCGCCATGATTCCGAACGCCAAGGTCGGCCACGTCGGCCTGTACCGGGATCCGGAGACCTTGCAGCCCGTTGAGTACTACTGCAAACTGCCGCAACACATTGAAGAACGCGACGTGATTGTGGTCGATCCGATGCTGGCCACGGGCGGCTCTGCGGTCGCCGCCATCTCTGCTGTGAAACAGCGCGGAGCCACCAGCGTCAAACTGATGTGCCTCGTCGCAGCTCCAGTGGGCATTGAGAAGGTTCAGTCGGCGCACCCGGACGTGGACATTTACGTCGCGGCCGTCGACGAAGGGCTCAACGACCACGGGTACATTGTGCCCGGGTTGGGCGATGCAGGCGACCGCCTGTTCGGTACACGGTAATGTCGTTGTGATTGAGGAGGTCCGCTTGTGGAACGGCCAATTCGGGTCATGACCGTATTCGGGACGCGCCCAGAGGCTGTCAAGATGGCGCCGTTGGTCAAAGAGTTGGAGAAAAGTCCCGAGATTGAATCACTTGTCTGCGTCACAGCACAGCATCGGGAAATGTTGGACCAGGTGCTCGAGGTGTTCGACATTCGCCCGGACGACGACCTCGACATTATGGAACCGAAGCAGACGCTCGGTACCATCACGCGCAAGGCCCTGTCCGGCCTCGAAGAAGTGATTGACGCACGCAAACCGGACATCGTCCTGGTACACGGGGACACCACGACCACGTTCGCCGCAGCGCTGGCGGCGTTTTACCACCAGGTCGCTATCGGCCACGTGGAAGCCGGTCTTCGCACTTACGACAAGTACAGCCCATTTCCGGAAGAGATGAACCGCCAACTGGCCGACGTCCTGTGCGACTTGTACTTTGCGCCGACGACGTGGGCGGCGGAGAATCTGTGGCGGGAAGGCAAGTCTCCGGACAAGGTGTTTGTGACGGGGAATACAGTGGTGGACGCGATGAAGACCACGGTTCGCGCCAACTATCACCACCCGGTGCTGGACAGCCTCCCGAACGGCGCCCGGCT
>CAZYAH010000106.1:0-6935 GCA_964645595.1 uncultured Alicyclobacillaceae bacterium
GCGTGTGCAGGGCCACGTGGGCGAGCATTTCGTGGTAGACAAATTCGTCCTTGTCCGTCGTCATCACGCAGCCGTCCAGCACCAGCAGCGTGCCGAACTGTTCCGTCTCCGCGACGTCCAGCGTCTGATACTCGGTTTGTTCACTATGTAAAATCTTATTAATTCTGAGTCCTAGTTTCAGGTTCTCATTCTGCAATTCGGTAAACCACAGCTCTGACTTTACCACCGTGCGTCCTCCTTTTCTGAATGCTCCCTCGACCTATAACCGCCGGTCAAACGGAGTACCGTCTCTTCTTATTATTGACCTGCCAGTCCGGCGCCGTGTGTATTATACCAAACCTGAATGGTCCGTACTCGCCCGGGCATACTACTGCATGGATCTTGGAGGAGGATTTGGATTGTCAAACCAACAGCCGACCCTATCGAACAGCAGAGTCCCGGGGAAACGGAACTGGTGGCAGCGAGCTCCGCGGTGGAGCAAGTACCTCGCCCTGCCGCTTGTCATGGGCTTTGGCGGCATGACAGCCCTGTTGATTGGCCTCCGGCTGGCTCCCCTGCCGGACGAAAGCATGGTCAACCCCACGCACATTGACAGCGCCGACGGAAAGCGCCTCGCGGAGTGGACGCTGAAAGGGAACCACGCCCGTCACGTCCCCCTGGCCCAGATCCCGTTGACCTTGCAGCAGGCGACCCTGGCGGTGGAAGACGTCAATTTTTATCACCACCACGCATTCAACCCGCTGTCGATGGCGCGCGCCCTCTGGGTGGACATCCGCCACGGCAAGGTGGTTGAGGGTGGTTCCACCATCACGCAGCAGCTCGCGAAAAACCTGTTTCTCAGCCAGGATCGGACCGTGACGCGCAAGCTCCGTGAAGCGCTGTACGCAATTCAGCTGGAGTTGCACGAAAGCAAGGACACCATTCTGGAACAGTACCTTAACTCCGTGTATTACGGCCACGGCGCCTACGGAGTAGACGCCGCGGCGCGGCTGTACTTCAACAAACCGGTGCAGAACCTGACCATCGGCGAGTGCGCCATGCTGGCCGGACTGGCGAAGGGTCCGAACCTCTACTCCCCGTTTGTCAACTTTCCGGCCGCCCGGGAACGCCAGCGGATTGTGCTCAACCGCATGGTCCAAACCGGCTACCTGACACAGCAACAGGCTGACAAGGCGTACGCAGAACCGCTCCACCTAAGCAGTGCGCACTTGCCGCCGCTCAATGCCCCGTATTTTACGTCGACAGCCGTGCAGGAAGTGGCGCGCAACTTCCACATCGCCCAAGAAGACCTTTACCGCGGCGACTTTCGCATTACTACGACGCTGGATCCGGTGCTACAACGCGCCGCGGAGCGGGCCATCCAGACCACTCTGCCGAAAAACAGCGGCCTCCAGGCCGCGCTGGTTGCCATGGACCCGAGGACCGGCGCCATCAAGGCGATGGTCGGCGGCCGCAATTACCAGACGTCGCCCTACAACCGCGTGTTCGCAGAGCGTCAACCGGGATCTACGTTTAAGGGCATCCTCTACTCCGCTGCGCTGTCGCACGGCTGGACACCGGCGCGGCAGGTCAACAGCGAAATGACTACGTTTATGTATGACCAGGAGAAGGTCTACACGGTTCACGACTACGGGGACTTCTACGCCCACCGGCCGCTGACCATGCGCGAAGCCATTGCGAGATCCGACAACGTGTACGCGGTCACGGCGAACCTCGACGTGGGGCCGGATGAAGTGATTGCGCTGGCCCGCAAGATGGGCATCGAGTCGCCGCTCAAGGCCTATCCGTCGCTGGCGCTCGGCGTCTTTCCGACGAGCCCGCTGCAGATGGCGACCGCCTACGCCGTCCTGGCCAACGGCGGATTCCGGGTGACGCCGCATACAGTCCGCGAAGTGCGCGACATTCGCACCGGGACGGTCCACCAGGCACAGGTCAACGCCAAGCGGGTACTGTCGCCGCAAGTCGCATACCAGATGACGGATCTCTTGCGCAGCGTGTTCGAGCCGCACGGCACGGGGTATGCGGTGCGCAACTACCTCCACGCTCCCGCGGCGGCCAAGACGGGTACCACCAACACCGATGCCTGGATGGTCGGCTATACGCCGAAACTCGTCTGCGCTGTCTGGGTCGGGTACGATGACAACCGCCGACTGACGGTGCGCGAGGCGCACCTCGCCGCACCCATCTGGGCAAAATTCATGGGGACGGCTGAGCAGCGGCTTCCCGCCGACTGGTACAAGCCGCCCGCAGGGCTGGTTCAAAAGGCTGTCGATCCGGTGACGGGACAGCTCGCGACCGACACCTGCCCAGCGAAAGAAGTCGATTACTTCGTCCCCGGCACGGAGCCGCAAGCCGTCTGTGCCCTGCACCCGTCCGCCCATTCCCACGAGAAGCGGCACCCCTGGTACCAGTCGCTCCTCCCGCACTGGTTTTAGAACCGAATGGGTTTGGAACCGGATGGCACCAATTGGGACGCGGCCAATCGGCCGGAAACACGTCGCAGACCCACAGGGTGTATGCTACAATGGCGTCATTAAGCAGTACGGTGTAGGGGGGCGGAACTCCCTTGCATGTACGGGGAGAGGAGTGACAGGATGAGTCAACGCATATCGAGTCGCGTGAGAAATATCGCCCCATCGGCGACCATGAGTATTGACGCCAAGACGAAAGCGTTGGTGAAGGAAGGCAAGCCGGTGGTGAACATGAGCGTTGGCGAGCCGGATTTTGACACGCCAGCGCCTGCTGCATTCGCCGGGGTTCAAGCTATTGCGAAAGGCAACACGAAATATACTCCCGCCGCGGGCACCCTGGAACTCCGCAAGGCCATCGCCTCCAAGCTGATGGTGGAAAACGGCCTCAATTACCTGCCAGAGCAGATTGTGGTGTCGTCCGGCGCGAAGCACTCCCTGTTCAACGTGTTCCTTACCATCTGTGAAGAAGGAGACGAGGTCATTCTGCCGGCCCCCTACTGGGTGTCCTATCCCGAGCAGATCCGCCTCGCTGGCGCCGAGCCGGTCATCGTCTCCTGCGACGAACAGAACGGCTACAAAATTACCCCGGAGCAACTCGAAGCGGCCATCACGCCAAAGACCAAGGCCTTCTTGTTAAATTCGCCGAACAACCCGACAGGCGCCGTCTATTCGGAAGCGGAACTGCACGCATTGGGCGAAGTGCTGATGCGCCACGACATCTTCGTCGTCAGCGACGAGATCTACGAGCGGCTGGTCTACAACACAAAGCATATCAGCTTGCCGGCGCTCTGCCCGGAACTGGCGGCGCGAAGCATCGTCGTCAACGGATTCTCCAAGGCGTTTGCCATGACCGGCTGGCGCCTCGGTTACGTCGCGGCGCCTCCCGACATTGCAAAAGCCATGAGCAGCCTGCAAAGCCACTCAACGGGCAGTCCGTCCACCATCTCGCAGGCCGCTGGCGTGACCGCGCTCGCCTCGTTTCAGCCGGAAATGGTCGCCGAGTTCCAACGGCGGCGCGATTTTCTCGTTCACGAGCTGCAGACCATGCCCGGCATCGAGTGCCTGGTGCCAGACGGCGCGTTTTATGTGTTCCCCAACATACGCCAAGTATTCGGCAAGGAACTGCAAGGAAAAGTCATTTCGTCCGCGACAGAGTTTTGCGAGCTGTTGCTTGAACACGAACTGGTGGCCGCGGTACCCGGCGATGCGTTCGGCGCGCCGAACAACATTCGCCTCTCTTACGCGACTTCGTTCGAGAACATTCAAACGGCTGTGGAACGGCTGCGGCGGTTTCTCAGCCGATTGTCCTAGCGTTGTGTACCAGCAAGGCAGCTTTAAACAAGACAACTGCAACCAAGGCAGCTCCAGACACGGAGCTGCCTTGTTCATTTCCGCGGGATGCAAATTAGTGAATCGGGTGGATCTCGCCGTCCGGGTCCGTCCAGTCCCCGTCATTTACCAAGCGGATGTAGCCGTGGTCGTGAAGTTCTTGCATGACCTCAAACAGACTGTCTCGCTTGTCGTCCGGAAGGCTGCGGACAAAATCGTTGATTTCCCGGGCGTGCCGAAGTTGCACAAAATGTACTCCCCCGTATTTCGCATGGAGTGAGCGCTCTCGTTGCATTGCACATTCCTCCTCGCCCGTAGTGTGCCTCACTTCTCCCTCCGTATCCCGGGGACACTGGCACCAATCTCTAGACGCACCAATAGAATATGGTAGTCGCAGCCGGCACACCGACGGCAAGGAGGTGTCACAGGTGGGCGCCAAACCACCCTCCAAACAATCTCTGCTTGAGTTGCGCAAACTGCGGCGGAAGCTGCAGCGATTGGACCCGTCCTCACCCGACTACCGGTTGGCGCGAGCGAGCATCCTCGCAGACATGCAACTGGCCAAAGCCCAGATGCAACGATCGAGATCCGGCGCAAGGCGCCGTTCATCCACCCGGCGCAAGCCTACGCAGGCGCGCAAGAGGAGTGCTGCGGCTTCAGCACGGGTACCGACACCATCCGTACCTCCGAAGTCGAACAACCTGTCCAAGTTGTTCTCGCCAAAGAACCTGCAGGAATCTCTGAAATCCGTGGGAAGCCTGCGAAACACGGTGAAGAACTGGCTGCAATACTTGCAGCAGGCTGATCAGATTCTCGACACCCTGTTCATCACGTCGAACTCGCTCAAGGAAACTGGGGTTCTGGACAAACTGGTCAAATCCAGAGGCAAAAATCTCAGCACAGAAGACTTCACCAACATCCTTATGGCCCTGATGAACACGCCACTTGGCGCGCAATTGCTCAAGTCCGACAAAGGTGCCGATTCCGGCGCGGACGCCAACGCCAATCTGCAATAGCTGTACAGTGCGTGCTGCCGTGTTCCTTGGTAAATACGAAAACGCCCCGCCCACGCGAGTGAGGCGGGATGTTCACATTCTCGGCTTGGATTGAGCGGCCGCGAAACCGAGCCAACGGAGGCGAATCGCATTCCCCTCCGCTGGCTCCGCCGCAAATGTTATTTCGCCTTCGGGACAAACTTTTTGATTTCCTTGAGTGTTTGTTCGTCCACGTTGCCACCGTATTTCTTGACCAACTCGTCAACGTTCGCGTTCGGTCCGTTTTTCGTCGCGTCCTTGTACGCGTTAACGAACTGTTTGATCCGCTGCTCAGGTACTGGTAAGCCCAGTTTGTTCGCGAAGTTTTTTGCAAGTTGTTCAACTTGATTCGGGTCCTGCCACTGTTCCGGGCGGACCTTTTTCACGTCGTCGAGAATTTCAAAAATCGCCTTTCGTTTTCCGGACAGGTTCTGTCTCAGCGTTTCGAGCGGCGAATTGCCTTGCGTCGTGACTTGCTCAGCGCTGATTGGCTCTTCTGCTGCCGGGGTTGCACTTGGCTTGGACACTCGGAGCTTGCCTTTCTTCGAGCGCTTGGCGGATTGTTTCGACACTGTGCACCCTCCTTGCATGAGATTCGCTCCTGAAGGAGCCTTCCTCATACTCTATGGTCCGGTTGCAGAGGATGCGCCAACTTCCGCGGAAATCGGGCGATGTGCCGAACAAGCGGGAAGAACACCAGGCCGACCGCCAGCAGTGCAGCTCCGAGCAGGAACGTCTTGATGTCCGCAGTCCCCGCTTTGATGACCCACAGCGCGTAGATGGCGGCAAGGCAAGAAACTACGCCGTCCAAAATACGTCCCCGCGGGTTGTCGCTGTACGTTTCCCCGCGAACTACGAGCACGAGGTGATATATTGCAGCCACTGCGTACGGAACCAGGTAGGAGAGCGTCGCCAGCGTCATGACGAAGTTGAACGCTTCCGCCATGGACTGCGAAATGGTCGAGAAAATGAGAATCTGCGACATGAGGTTGGTAATCCACAGCGATGCGCGCGGGGCGCCGCGGCGATTTGTACCCAAAAACAGCGTCGGAAACAGGTGGCTGCGCGCAGACTGGTACGGCACCTCCGCGCTGAGCAGAATCCAGCCGATGGTGGAGCCAGCGAGCGTTATCAGCGCCAACGCCGCCATGATGTAGGAGCCGCCGTTCCCAATCACGTGGCTGAGCGCATCGACCAGCGGCTTGTTCGTATTCATCAACTGCTGCTGCGGCAACGCCCCCATCGTCAGGAAGGTGATGCCAAGGTAAATCGCAACCGCAATCAGCAGACCAAGCATTGTAGCGAGCTTGACGTGTCCTGCCTTGCGCGCCCGAGACGACAACACGACCGCAGATTCGACGCCGATAAACGCCCAGAGCGTGGCCACTGCCGCATTGTTGACCTGGCCCAGCAAGCCAATGCTTGTCCCGTCGTCAGTGGTGCGGGTGGCAACGAACGGAAGCAAGTTGGTGTGCTGAAACGTAAACAGCGTTGCAAGGATAAAGAAGACAAAGCCGAGGACTTTCGCCGCCGTCGCCACAAAATTGGCCTTGCCTGCTCCCTCAACTCCCCGCAAAATCAGAAAGTGAACTCCCCACAAGAGAGCGGTGCAGACGAGGAATGTCAAGCCGTGCCCAACTGTCAGCTGGTAGCTTCCGAAGCGGAACCACACTGCCTGACTCTCCATGTCAGGGAAAAACGTGGACAGGTAGCTCGCAAATGTCGTGATAATCGCCACGTTCCCGGCCCAGTTTGCTACCCAGTAACCCCAGGCAACCAGGTAACCCGTGAGATCGGAGATCACGGACCCCTGTCGGAACAGTGCCTGCGCGTACGCCTGCGGACCGCCCGTCAACTCCGGTTTCCGAATGGCGAGGCTCCCAAACACCATGGCCAACATCAACACGCCGAGTCCAGTCACAAGCCACGCCAGCAGGACGCCGGCCGGGCTCGCGGCGTTCGCCAGACTGCTCGGCAGCATGAAAATCCCGGAGCCGACCATGTTTCCGACGACCATGGCCGTCAAAATCCACAATCCAAGCTTGCCATTGCTCATCCGATATGTCCTCCTTTTTGATGTACGAAGGACGGCCGGTAGTTT
>CAZYAH010000107.1:0-6876 GCA_964645595.1 uncultured Alicyclobacillaceae bacterium
ACCAACACCCTGAAACAGTATCAGAACACCGTGGCGGCGGGTTACGCGACCGAAGTGAAAAAGCAGGTGACGCTGGCGCGATTGCGAAACTACGAGTCGGTCACCCACATGTTGCTGCAGCCACAGCAGGTCACCCTCGAGATGTACCACAACCTGCTCGACGTGATTCAGACGGAATTGGCGCCGCACATGCGGAGGCTGGCGAAACTCAAGCAACGCGTGCTCGGCCTGGAAACCATGCGGCACTGCGACTTGAAAGTCCCCCTCGACGCCGAATACAGCCCTTCCATTTCGTATGCGGAAGCGTCTCGTCTGATTCTGGACGCATTGTCCGTGCTCGGTCCTGAATACGTCGGCATCATGGAGAAGGCGTTGACGGACAGATGGGTGGACTTAGCGGACAATATCGGCAAATCGACCGGCGCGTTTTGTACCGGCCACTACGACGTGCACCCGTACATTCTCATCACTTGGACAGACACCATGCGAGGGGCGTTCGTCTTGGCGCACGAGCTGGGACATGCGGGACACTTCGCGCTCGCCTCCCGGAATCAGCGTCCGTCGAGCGTATGGCCCTCAATGTACTTTAGCGAGGCTCCGTCGACCATGAACGAACTCTTGCTGGCGCAGCATCTGCTGGCGCAAGCCAAAGATGAGAGAATGCGCCGGTGGGTTATCATGCAGTCCCTCGGCACCTACTACCACAACTTCGTCACGCACCTGCTCGAGGGTGAGTTGCAGCGGCGAATCTACCGACTCGCGGAAGAGGGCGTCCCCATCACGGCACAACTGCTGAACGAGCAAAAGGGCGAAGTGCTGTCCAACTTCTGGGGCGACGCCGTAGAAATTGACGAAGGTGCCCGGTTGACTTGGATGCGCCAGCCGCACTACTACATGGGCTTGTACCCGTACACGTATTCGGCCGGCCTGACGATTTCCACCGCGGTGGCGCAGAAGATTCGCGAAGAGGGGCAACCTGCGGTGGACCGTTGGCTGGAAGCGCTGCGGGCGGGGGATACGCTGCCGCCCCTTGAACTCGCGAAGCTGGCGGGAGTCGACATGTCGACGCCGGAACCGATTCGAACCGCCGTGGCCTACGTCGGCAAGCTGGTGGACGAGTTGGAAGCGAGCTTCTGAAAAATCAAAGTAACCAAGGCGCCCTTTCGGGCGCCTTTTTTAGGGTGTCAGAGAACAGAGTACAGGGCGAGCAGGGTACCAGGCCTTGAAATCGAGTGAATTCTGCCCCTGTGTTACCTCCATACGTCTTGAGCAAGCTCAACGACAAACTGTAGCTTCCTCCACTGTTCTTCCTCGGTCAGCAAATTGCCTTCCTCGGTCGAAGCAAAACCACACTGAGGACTGAGGCAAAGCTGATCCAGCGGAACATAGTGAGCCGCTTCGTCAATCCGACGTTTGATTTCATCCGGATCTTCAAGCTGCCCTGTTTTGGATGTCACCAAACCGAGAACGATAAACAGATCTGAGCGGTTCACGAAGCGAAGAGGTTCAAAACCACCCGCACGTTCACTGTCATACTCAAGGAAGAACCCATCAATGTCGAGTTCTCCAAAGAGGACTTCCGCCACTGGCTCATACCCACCGGATGCAATCCAGGAAGACCGGAAGTTTCCTCGGCAGATGTGCATTGTGATGGTCAGATCATCCGGACGGTCCGCAACGGCTTGATTGATGATCTCGGCATTCCAAACTTTCAATTTCTCCGGATCCAACCCGCGAGAACGGAAAAGTTCCCGCTGTTCTTCTGAGCACAGGTAAGACCAAGAAGTGTCATCCAGTTGGAGATAACGGCATCCTGCGTCATAAAAGGCCTGAATCGCCTTTTTATAAGCAAGGGCCAAATCATGAGCATACTCTTCTTGGTCACGGTACGCACTCTGTTCGATGTTTCCTCTGACATGTAGCATGCTCGGGCTGGGAATCGTCATTTTGGCAACGTGAGAGCCGGCAATGCTGCGAAGAAACTTAAAGTGCTCCAGCATGGGATGATTGGTAAAGTCAAGTTTGCCGGTCACCTTAACGGCACGCGGTTTGGTTTGGTAATGCTGAAACTGAATTCCCTGTTCCGCTTGGAATCCTTCAACGCCATCCAGGCCTTCCAGGAAGTCGAGATGCCACCAAGCCCGACGGAATTCTCCATCCGTGACGGCCTGCAAACCAATCTCCTTCTGCATCTTAACAATCCTGGAGATCTCTTCGTTCTCAATCTGCTGAAGTTGTTCAGCTGAGATAATTCCATCTGCTTTTTGTTGGCGTGCCTCTTTCAATCGCTCCGGCCGCAAAAGGCTCCCTACGTGGTCAGCTCGAAACGGTGGCTTCGTGCGGATTTGCGCCAATGTCCGTTCACTCCTCGCCAAGCATTGTTCTAGTGGTGAAACTCCTATACGTGCTTTCGACTTGATTCCTTACAATCCCTGTTCGCCAAGCAGCCTCACCGTACATTCTCGTAAGCAACAATTTTTCCGAAAAGAGCCTTCCCTTACGATACGCGGTACACTTTGAACCCCTGAATTACTTCGGAAGGATACTTCCCATCCAAATAGTTTGCGATGTTTGGGTACGCCCGCTGGTCTTGAACGACGAGGACGGTTGCGCCCTGGGCGATTTTGTCGTCGAGCCAATCGGCGAACTGGGAAGAGTCATCCTGCCCAAACCAGCGCCATCCGTAGTGTCGGCTGTAATCAAAGATGATGGGATTGGTGCCAACCCAGACAATCCTCTGGTCTGCTGGCAGTTTGGTCAAGGCAACGCCCAGGTTATAAATGGGCTTTTGGTACGGGGTGTACAGCGAAGGTGTCGTTTTTGCAGAAAACCAGATGAACCATACGGAAACGAGGACGCCAACGGCTTTCACGACGAGGAGTGGGGCTGCAAAGAGCTGATACAACGCCCATCCAGCGAGCAGCGCTGCCGGCAAATCCCACACCATGTAGTAGTATTGGAGCGCGTTGTTGGTGGCCACCCAGGCGGTGAACAGGAACGCGCCAGCCATCCAGAACAGGGCGATACGCGGAAGAATAGGCGCTGACTTGACGTTCGCAACAAGCCAAACAATGCCAATGACCAGAGTCCACATGATGGCATCGCCGAGCACATGGTCGGTGACGAACGACAACGCCTGCGTATATTTGTGAAGGTGCAGATTGCTCGCGAGGTGCTTTGTAAAGTACGCCGCGGTGTCGCCCTCTACAAATTTTTCGACGGCTATCGCACCTTCGTACTTTATGTACAGATACGGAATCCCGAAGGCGACTGCGTAACTGAACAAGGCTTTCCCGGAGACCAAGGCTCTCCAGCCGCGACGCCGGACAATCAAGTACAGAATCGCAAGTCCCGCGGTGGCCGAAGGGAGCTTGGCCAACAGCATCAATGCGAGAACCAGTGCGGCGTAAATGGTGTTTTTCCAAGATGGGTCCTTCGTCCAGGTGTCGACGGCGAGCAACGCCCAAAGCATCGAGGTCAACATGAAAATTTCCGGCATCAAGGCTTGTCCGTAAAACAGATCATACGGAATCAACAGATAAACCAGGGCGGACAGCACGCCAACCCACCGATTGGCGAAACGCGTTCCGACCAGGTAAATCAGCCAGACGTTGAGCGTAAAGAACGCCGAGGGTACAACGTGGAGCAACGCGGTGTGCCAGCCAAGGCACTTTATCAGGAGGGCAGTCAAAAACGGGATGACCTGAAGTTCCAACTGAACGTACAAATCTTTCGTGCCGTCGTAGAAGAATTGTGGATGGAAAGGGTTCATGTCCTGGTAGACAAAATGATAGACGACGCTTTCCTGATCCGTCTGGCGCCACGCATCCGACAAATACAGTGGAATGTGTATAGTCGGGATGTGCACCGCTATCGAGAGGACAAGCAACAGGATGAGGTAAAATTGCGGTTTACGCAGAGTTGTAAGCATATGACATATGCGTTCCTTTTCCATGGGATAGACGGTTCTCCATCGATCATTGACCAGACGACCTGGCCCACGTCGATTGTACCGCGAATCACTGCATCAAAGTATTTCCGAATGAGAAAAGACACAGACCACCTTAACGGCCAAATTGCCACTCACCGCTGGAGGTTTTAGCACACATCAAATTCCACGGGCCAGATGACAAGGCCAATGCCGCGCGTACCGCGTTCCACTTCCTCGCAGTATTGTCGGATGGCGAGGTTGTCGGGATTCAATGGACAGACCATCCCTGCTGCCCAGGGGCGGATGTCGGCCCGGAAAGGAAGGGGAATCCACGTCCGGGTCGCACGTGCTTGCGGATGTACCGGCAGGAACAGCGGATCGTCCGAATCAATAGGCATCTTGCTCCCGAGGTAAGAGATGAGCTGAATGCTTGCTTCCTCATCTGCCGTCAAAAACGAGAGAACCTTGTGCGGCTCGTTGGCAAGGTACCGCAAGTAGCCAATCCGACGCGATCCGCTCCACACCGTGACCGCCTTCACCGTTTTGCTGGGACCGAGCCAGTCCAGAATTGTGTCATCCGGCACGAATGCGAGGTCCACGTCCTGAAACCACTGGCGCCACATGGACACGAGCTTAGCCACGTCATCCTCTGTGACGCGGCGTTCGGTCAGTGGTTCCGATAGCGGTGGGATATCCGCACGGTCGATGGCCACCCGGCACGTGCCGTACATGTGGGTTCGGTAGCCAAACCGCGGATAGTAATCGGGATGGCCGAGCAACACCACGAAGTCGTAGCCTTTGGCCACAGCGCGCCGATGCGCCTCTCGGATCAACTGCCCGCCGATGCCGCGGCGTTGGTGGCTCGGGTGAACGGCCAACGGCGAAAGAATCACGGCTTTGTGAGGGAAACCGCCCACCATGACGCGTCGGGGTGTCAGCCGGACATGCCCCACGACTTTGTCGCCTTCGAGTGCCACGAGGGAGAGGTCCGGGTCGAATTGCGGTCGGTGACGGAGGATATCCACCAGTACCGTTTCGCCCATTCCTTCGCTCTCCGCAAAGGCAATGGCGTGGATCTCTGCAATTGCGCTGTAGTCGGTCAATTGCTCACTGCGGATGGTAACGCCCATGTCTGGATACCTCCGTTCGACGACCTCTGCCCGATGTTCCGGGCCCCTCGTCGATGAGTTTCTGGTACAACCTACCGCAACTCCAATGTTAAATCGAGTGGTTGTGCATACATATCATGATAGCAGGCGCTGACAAACGGTAGAAAGGGGGAAAACGGGTTGTTGCATATTGTGGTGTGCATCAAACAGGTTCCGGATAGCCGGGAAATTCGCATTGACCCAAAGACGAACACGCTGATCCGGCAAGGCGTGCCGGCCATCGTCAACTACTTTGACTTGCACGGCCTGGAAGAGGCTCTCCGGCTCAAGGACGAATTTGGAGCCCGAGTGACCGTCGTCACCATGGGGCCGCCGTCTGCGGAAAAAGCCCTGAAACAGTGTATTTCGATGGGGGCGGACGAAGCGGTCCTGGTCAGCGACCGGGCGTTTGCCGGCGCGGACACGCTGGCTACGTCGTACGTGCTCGCGCTGACGATACAAAAAGTCGAGGACACGTGGGGACCGGTGGACATCGTCTTCTGTGGCAAACAGACGCTGGACGGAGATACCGGACAGGTGGGACCTGGCATCGCGTGTCGGCTGGACATCGAGCAATTAACCTACGTAGAGAAGTTAGAAAATTTAGATATAGAGAAGCGAGAAATCATTGTGCACCGCCATCTGGAAGACGGCGTGGAACGGGTTCGGGCCAAACTGCCCGTGCTGATTACCGCTTTGGCAGAACTCAATCGGCCGCGCCGCGCCAGCCTGCCCGGGGTGCTGAGGGCGGCCCGCTATCAGCCGATTGTGTGGACGACCAACGACTTTCCCAACATTGACCGGTCCAAAATCGGATTGCGCGGTTCGCCGACCATTGTGGCGAAAACCTGGGTTCCGGAACCGAAGCAGGTGAACACCGAGTTCATCCCGGCCGAAGACCCCAATACAGCCGCGGCGGAACTTTGGCAACGGCTCTACTCCACAGACCTTCCGCAAAAACTGGGCTGGGCGTAAGGAGGTTTTGACGTGGCGGAAACAGGGAAAAAACGCAAGCCGATGGTGGGACTGCAGCCGGAAGGGGAAGTCGACTGGTCGGCTTATCGCGGTGTGCTCGTGGTGGTGGAACAGCGCGGCGGAGTGGCCAAGCCGGTATCGTGGCAGTTGCTCGGGGAAGCGCGGCGGTTGGCCGACAAGTTGCAGGCGCCGTTGATGGCGTTGGTCATGGGCGCAAACGTGGGGCACTTGGCCCAGGAAGCCATTTATTACGGTGCGGACAAGGTCTTCCTCTGCGACAACTCGGAACTCACCGATTACCGCACTCGCCCGTACAGCCGGGTCTGCCTGAAGGTCATTCGGGAGTACAAACCGGAAATTGTCCTCATGGGCGCGACGTATACGGGGCGCGATCTCGCTGGTGCCATTGCGACCCACTTGCCCACCGGACTCACGGCCGACTCCACCCAACTCGACGTGGACGAGGACCGGTTGCTGCTCGCCAGCCGCCCAGCGTTTTCCGAAAAGATGCTGGCGACCATTTTGTGCAAGCAGTTCAAACCGCAAATGGCGACAGCCCGCGCCGGCGTGTTCGAGGCGTTGCCCAGGGACGAATCGCGGACGGGCGAGGTGGTTGAAGTGGACCTCCCGGTCAGCCCGGACCAGATTGCCACCGAAGTGCTCGAGTTTCTCGCGTCCACCGACAAGGTGAACCTGGAGGACGCCGAGGTGATTGTCGCGGGCGGGCGAGGACTGGGCGGGCCGGCTGCCTTCGCCATGCTGAAGGAGCTCGCCGACGAGCTCGGCGGCGTAGTCGGCGCTTCGCGGGCGGCGGTGGATCTC
>CAZYAH010000108.1:0-6872 GCA_964645595.1 uncultured Alicyclobacillaceae bacterium
GGTCCGCCTTCCGCAAACCAGACGTCACCGGTGGAAACGTCGGCGAACGCGACACCGGCCACCGGATTGCGAAGAACTGCGACCGCGAGCACGCGCCGCCCCGCGCCTTCGTCTTTGGCGAACGTCCCTGGCGTAATGACGCGGACCACGTCCCGCTTGACCAGTCCTTTCGTCTGCTTTGGATCTTCGAGCTGCTCACAGATGGCGACGCAATACCCCTGGTCAATCAGCCGCTCGATGTACTGGTCGACCGCGTGGTGCGGGACGCCGCACATCGGAACGCGGCCCTGGCTGCCCGCGTCGCGCCCCGTCAGCGTGATCTCGAGGGCCTTGCTGGCGGTCACGGCATCGTCGAAAAACAGCTCGTAAAAGTCGCCGAGCCGAAACATGAGAAGGGTATCCGGATACTGTTTCTTGATGTCCAGGTACTGTTGCATCATCGGCGTCAACGCCACGTATCCCACCACCGCTATCTATGTAAATTCCTGTGTTACAATTGCATTCCAATGTGCCCATTGCGTATGGCGAAAAACGGCTACAGACGTATCTCGGGGTCGCGCTTGTTCCGTTCGACCCTGACCTGCTGTAGCCGTTATCGCAATGCGTCGGGCGTTCTACCTACTGATTCGCGCCGCACGTGCATCCGTTTCCGTCCGGCCCCTTCCCGCACCCCACGCGAGGCCCGAGTTCGACCGGAACGATGGAGGACAAGCGGGTGAGCAAGAGCTGAATCACGCCTTGCAGCAATTCGTTCAGTTCCGCCTGCGCCTCCTTGTACTGGATGGCCACCGGAATCGCTTGCAGCTGTTCTTCCAGCCGCTCGATTTCCTCCTGCAATTCCTTCACTTTCGGATGATCCGCAGGCAGTGAATAGGTCAATCCAAGTTGATGGTTGGTCTTCAGCTTCAGCTCTTCAAACAGCGCCTGCGCCCGCTCGTGGCGTTCCATCTTGGCGCGCGCCTGCCAGTACATGCGCGCTGGCTCGGAGGCACAGATCATGTCTGCAATCGCGTCTGCCTTTTCGAGGAGCTGCGAATTCATGCAAACACCTCCTGCCGATCCGAGACCAGCGTCCCTACCAAGGTCCACGTCTTCGGCTCTTCGATTTTCACTTGCACCAGCCGCCCTGTCAGCGCCGGGTCTCCGGCAAACAGAACCAGCTTGTTGCCGCGGGTGCGCCCGGCCAAAACGTCCGGGTTGGTCTTGCTCTTCCCTTCCACCAGGACCTCGACGACTTTGCCCTGGTATGCCTGGTTTTTGCGCAGGCTGATGGCGTATTGAAGCTCGTTCAACCGCTGCAGCCGCGCCTTCTTCTCCTCGAGCGTCACGTCGTCCGGGAATTTCGCCGCTGGCGTGTTTTCGCGCGGCGAATAAATGAACGTGAACGCATTGTCAAATTGAACTTCCTCGATGAGCCGCAGCGTATCCTGGAACTGCTCCTCGGTCTCGCCGGGGAACCCGACGATGATGTCGGTCGTCAAAACGACATCCGGAATCGCCGTCCGGATTTTCTCGACGAGTTTCAGGTAGAACTCGCGAGTGTGCGAGCGGTTCATGCGCTTCAGGATCTGGTTGTTCCCCGACTGCACTGGCAGGTGAATGTGCTCGACCACTTTGTCGGATTCGGCAATCGCTGCAATCAGCTCATCTGTGAAGTTCCACGGGTTGGACGTTGTAAAGCGAATTCGCTCAATGCCCGCCACGTTGTTCACCTGGCGCAAGAGCTGTGCAAACGTAATGGTCCCCAAGTCGACGCCGTAGTCGTTGACGTTCTGACCCAGGAGCGTGATCTCCTTCACACCGGACCGTGCTAGTTCCTCTACTTCGCGCAGGATGTCTTGCGGCAGTCGGCTGCGCTCCGCACCGCGCGTGTAGGGGACGATGCAGTACGTGCAGAATTTGTTGCAGCCGTACTGGATGTTGACCCACGCGCGCACGTTTTCCTTGCGAGCCTTCGGCATGTCTTCCACTGTCTCCGCGGCCTTGTCCCATACTTCCAGAATAGTTTCCTGACTGTGCCGCGCGTTGGTCAGGAGCTGCGGCAAGCGGTGGATGTTGTGCGTGCCAAACACCACGTCCACCCACGGAAACTTCTCCAATACCAGGCGCTGGACCCCTTTTTCCTGCGCCATGCAGCCGCAAAGCCCGAGCAGCAGTTCCGGGTTTTTCGCCTTCAGCGGCCGCAGGCGACCGATCTCGCCGAAAACCTTGTCCTCGGCATTTTCCCGAACGGCGCAGGTGTTGAACAAAATGAAGTCCGCCTCGTGGTCATCGGACGCAGGTTCATACCCCATCGCCTGCAAAATCCCCGCCATGATTTCCGTGTCGTGTTCATTCATCTGGCAGCCGTAGGTCTTGATGATGTAGCGATAGGGTTCGCCGGACGCCTTTCGCCCGACTTGGAAGTCTTTCGTCAGCGCCTCTATGTCAAACGAGGTTCGCTGCACCGGGTTGGGGCGATGCGTCCCAAAGGTCAACCCTGCCCCTGGTTGCAGACGACCCTCACGAAGTTTCGTAATCAGGTTCTCCACGCTTGTATCACTCACTTTCAAAACAATATCGATGAACGTCCGCTGGACGAGATCAAGTAACTGCTAGTCTTGTACTTCTGGCCATCATCCCTCATTATAAAGGAAGTTCGGATCCTTCTGCTGTCGCAAATACTGCTTCCCATTATACGGCGGGAAGATTTTCAAGCAAAGGGAATCCATTTCCTGAACTCGGGAGGGTCTTTTAACAGTGTCGGAAAAGCGCCAGGTTCCCACGTTCAAAGTTTACTTGACGCCGTCGCAGACGGTGCTGGAAGGTCCGATTGTCGATCCGCTCAAACACGAAGTGGCGACGCACCTTGGCGAAGTGCACAAGATTCTCGACGCCAACCGGGCGCTGCTCGTGTACGCCGATAAGTGGGTGTACGTGCCCAACCACTCCGTATTGCGCATCGAGCGCGGCGCCAGGCGGTTTTCCTTGCCGTGGCCGCTTACGGATGAATGACACCGGAGAGCGAGCACACCGCAGTGCCGGATACATACACCGCCGGCCCCGCATCGGTTCGTTCGACGCGGGCAGTCAAGAGACTTGGACGCCGAATTTCGAACCCCTGCTCGAACCGATACAGGGTTCCTTCTTCAGCGAGACCATGACGGTGCAGCAAAGCCACCAGCGCTCCAGTCGCGGTACCGGTGGCGGGATCTTCCGGAATGCCTAGCGCGGGCGAGAAGTCCCGGGCGTGATAATGGTTTGAGCGGTACACCGTCTCGCATGTGTACAGATGTGTGCTCGCAACCCCGATGTCCGTGGTCCACTCTGCCAAAGCTCCCATCATCGGCGATAACGTCTCCATTTTATCGAGTGATTTGAGCGGCACGAACAGATCCCACAGGCCGGTGGAGCACATGCCAAGCGGCAGTGAAAGGTCGAGGTCATCTACTGTCATGCCCAGAAGCCAAGCGAGCCGCTCCAGGTCCAAGGAGGCCTCCCGAAACTGTGGCGGGGCCTGTCCCATTTCCGCCCAAGCTACGTTTCCCAGCATGCGGTACGAAATTGGCAGCACGCCAACGTTCGTCTCAGCACGGCAAATCCCTTCCGTCTGATCTACAAAATATCCGTTCTGGAGTAGACCGCAGATGGTCGCAATCGTGGCATGCCCGCACAAGTCGACTTCGCAAGTTGGCGTGAAGTAGCGAATCTTCAAGTCGGCATCCGGCGCGGTTGCCGGGAGCACAAAGGCGGTTTCGGAAGCGTGCAGTTCATTCGCAATCGCCTGCATCTCGGTGTCTGACAATCCGGCAGCCTCCGGTACAACCCCCGCTGGGTTGCCGCAAAAACTCTTGTCCGTAAAGGCGTCCATCAACCAGACTTTCAATCAGCCGGTCCTCCCCTGCTCCGCGGCGAGGATGTAGTCGCCGCAACATCCTCCTTCCTCATCTTAGACTTCCGCCTGTTCGCGCGCAATTCGTCGAGGAATGCCAGTACTCCCTGCAAGGAGCGGGCGCGAATTTCCGGTTCGTCAAACTTCATCGGTTTCGCGTTGGCTTCGAAGAACCACGGGCGTCCACTTTCGTCCACGCCGACGTCCATCGACATTTCGCCGAGGCGGCCGTGGTAATGTCTATCGATTGCCTCGGCACAGCGGATGACCATGGCGTCGATGGCCTGCTTGACCTGGCGGCTGAGTGGACCCAACCTCTGCTCCAACACCTGGTCCAGGTTGGCAATGGAGCCGCCGTTTGGGACGTGCGTCGTGATGGTATCGTCCCCCGCTACCCGGACTCCCTTTCCGACCACTCGCCATTGTCCACCGCGCTTTTGCAAAAGCACGCGCACATCACACGGATGGCCGTTCCACTCCAGCAACCGTACAGCGGACTGCAGGACGTATTTTCCCGGCAACCGGTGGTGACGGAGCAGGTGCCACAGTTTTGGCTCATCCGTGGCTTGGAAGGTAAGACACCGCGACTTCTTGATGATTTTGAGTGTGTAATTGGATTGTTTCTTGTCAATGCGCATCATGCCGTGACCAATGCTGCCCCCTGCTGGCTTGAGGTACACCGCAGGGCTTCTGTGCAGCATGCGCCACAGCTCCGTCCGGGTCAACGATTCGCTCGTATCAGGCAGGTACTCTTGCAAGTTGGCCGCTCGGATGACGTGGTATATTACAGCCTTGTTGAAGTACTCCGGGTTGAACATCGGAATGTTCAGAGACTGGATGAGAGATTTGGCGCGCACCGCGTCTTCCTGCCGCTCCAGTTGGCGCGTCGGGATCCGGTTGTAAATGGCCTCGGGCCGCGGGCAGGGGAGGCAGATCCAGCGGCGATTGCCAATCCGGACGTAACCGTTCCAATCTGGCTCGTCGGTGACGTTGGCAGCAGGAATGACGTAGACGAATTGTTGTCGGCTGCGCGCGGTGCGCATGAGGTCCCGGTAGTCGGAACGGTTCCCGACAAACGAGCCGTTCCCTGATCCCGCGAGAATCGCGTAAACGGGGCCTGCTGTCAACGACTTGCCATCGGCGCTGGAGATCAGGACGGGATGGCGGAAGATGACGTTTTGTCCGCGAACGGAGCGGACGAGCGGTACTTGGAGATTGGACACCGCGACCACCTTTGCTCCCTTGGCGAGTACAGGATCTTTGAGGCGCGGGGCCAGCACAACCAGCTCGACCGCGTGCCCTTTGTTCAGCCACACCAGTTCACAGGACCATGACCTGCTCACAGCAACATCCCTCCTCCTGTCCCCGGCGCACTTCGTCAAGTGTCCCACTATGCCCGAATGCGCGCGCTGTTGCGCTCAATCCGCCGATGTGGCACGCGACGCTCGGCTTGCAGCGGGATCTCCCAAACGCTGCGCACATCCGCCGATTCGTCCCACGTTTGGCCACTCCGAATCATGTCAAACAGCGGATCGATGTACGCTTTGTATCGTGCATATGCCGGCATCCCTTGCAATGCGCGAAAATTTCGTTCCACAATGGGGATGAGTTCGGCGCGTTCTCCATTGTAGAACGCCAACTGCGTCGGCTCGTCGTAGAGGTCGGCAATCGGCAAGTCGCGGTGGTGTACCGCGACCACGTACGCCAGACACAGGGCGGCGGCGGTGATATCGGGATTGACCACAAAACTGCCTGGGGTTCTGTACTCGAAGCCGCCGTAGTCCTTGTGCCGTACGTCCCCGAGAAATCCGTACCGCGGTCTCCTCGCTTGCGCCGTCTGCGGATCCTCGACCATCATCAGCGGCAATCCGACGTAGTTGTCTAACGCTTTGACCAGGCGACTGGAAAACGGAACGCCGGAAAAGTGAATGTGCCCTCCCGTGCAGTACCGTTTGAACGGCATGCTGCCCGCCCGCCATTCGACTTGGGCTCGATTGATCTTGCGCGTCGCTTCCAGCATCGTGTCCCGTAAGTTGGCGAGTAGACCGAGCGGACTGGTATCGGGCTCCGGACGCAGCTCCATGAGCGGCAAGCGCCGGCCATCGAACTGGATGCTGCGGTCATCGCATCCGACGCGCCCCTTGCGCGGAAAGTATTTGCTCGCCAGCACCATCTTGCCTGCCGGGTTGCGGAGCATCAGTTCCACGTCCGCGCCGAGCATACACACCTGGCTCTGCAGGGGGCGGTTGCGGCGCTCCATGTATTCTTCGATGGCCAACGCGTACAAATCGAGCATTCGTCCCTGCAGGACCGGCGCAGGCGTGACATCGAGGACGTGCAACAACCCTTTTGCCGTCATGCCGATGCTCACCATGCCGTGATCCAGCCCGAGGGCGTGGAGCGCCCGCATGGCGAGGCGCACGGCCCGGACCGATACCCGATCTTCCTCGTACGTCACTTCGCTGAAGGAATCCTGAACGCGCTGATGTCTTTGGTTGATCCACACAGGACCGCTGTCCGACCGAAAACAGGCGAGCGGACTCAAGTCAAACAGCGGAATTTGGTAGTGGCGCATGACGCGCTGGCCATCTGATGCTATCCCTTCCTTGGCCAAAAAGCGGATCCCGACCCGGCGCAAAAAACGTCCCATTGCCGCTCTCGACTTGGTGCGCTGAACTGCCATTTGCGGATTGAGTACTTCCGCGAATGGGGGATCCGACTCAGGTGAATATCCCCACCGGATCACGACGTCACGGCTGGTGACGGACGAGGCAGATTTAAACGGTGTGAGTTGCGATACTCGCCGGATGAGGCGCTGAGCGGACGGCTGCCGGGCATGTAGCAAATAGAAGGACATCAGCTACATCTCCTTTCTCGGGCCGCTGTCATTTCGAATGTGCTAGTCGTAATGCGTACTCCATGGGCCGTGTAAAGGCCAAGTCGACGAGGTCTTGCCGTCCCCTGTCCGTCGTCGGCGATTTCCAGGGCTTTGCGTTCACTT
>CAZYAH010000109.1:0-6812 GCA_964645595.1 uncultured Alicyclobacillaceae bacterium
GAGCAACAGCCTTCTAAGCTGTGGGTCGGGGGTTCGAATCCCTCCTGAGACGCCATTTCCATTATGCACCGTTTTCACAACGGGCCGCCGCGTGGTGCGAAGTTTTCCTGCGCCATCGCGGCGGGTAAATAATGGGTGTTCGGTGTACGGACGAGTTGGTCCGTCGCACACGACTATCGGGCAACTTGGTCCGCGTTTTTGGGGAGGAACATTGCGAAGATGACAGTCAAATGGGAAAAGACAGAAGCGAACGTCGGCGTACTGGAAGTGGAGGTCGACAAGGATAGATTTGCTGAAGCGCTGGACTGGGCCTTCAAGAAAGTGTCCAAGCAGGTGACCTTGCCGGGTTTCCGCAAGGGCAAAGTTCCGCGCAAGCTGTTTGAGATGCGTTTTGGCGTCGAGGCCTTGTACCAGGACGCTGTCGAGTACTTGTTACCGACTGCCTACGACGAGGCTGTGCGCGAAGCCGGCATTGAACCGGTGGACCGGCCGGAGATTGACATCGTTCAGGTCGAAGTCGACAAACCGCTGGTCTTCAAGGCGAAAGTGACGGTCAAACCTGAGGTCCAACTCGGCGAGTACAAGGGCCTTGAGATTCAGGACAAGAAATTTGAAGCAGACGACAACGCGGTCAACGAAGAGGTCGACCGCATTCGGAAGCAACACGCGCAACTCGACGTCGTCGAAGACGGCCAAGTCGAGGAGGGAGACCTCGTCAGCATCGACTTCGTCGGAACCGTCGACGGTGAGCCGTTCGAAGGCGGCGAGGCGGAAAACTACCAGTTGGAAATCGGATCCGGGGTGTTTATCGCTGGCTTTGAAGACCAATTGAAGGGTATGAAGCCTGGCGAAGAGCGCGACATTGAAGTGAAGTTCCCGGAAGACTACCACGTCAAGGCGCTCGCCGGCAAGGATGCGAAGTTCCACGTGGTCCTGCACGACATCAAGCGGAAGTCGCTGCGCGAACTCGACGACGAGTTTGTACAGGAAATCAGCGACTTCAAGACGGTGGACGAATTCCTGGCCGACCTCAAGGAGCAGCTGAAGAAGCGCATGGAAGCCGACCACCAGCGCTACCTGGAGAACGAAGCGGTTGAAGCTGCAGTCAACAACGCGACGGTTGACATCCCGCGCGTCATGGTCGAACACGAAGCGGACCACATGGTGCAGAACTTCGCGCAACAACTGCAGATGCAACAAATTCCCTTCGACGCGTATCTGGAGTTCACGGGGATGACCCGGGAAGAGTTCCGCGGGCAGTTCCTGGAGTCTGCGGAGAAGAGCGTCAAGACTGCGCTGGTCCTTGAAGCCATTGCGAAGCAGGAAGGACTGGAGCCGACGGAGGAAGAAGTGCAGGCGGAGCTGCAGAAAATCGCGGATTCCGCTGGCTTGGAAGTCAGCCGGGTCGAACAGATGCTGAACGTACGTGACCCTGGGCTGATGTCCTTCCGGGGCGACTTGCGGACGCGGAAAACGGTCGCTTTCTTGGTTGAACATAGCAAAGTTGTTTGAATTCGTGTACACTAATGATATATCCTGTTCCTGAACAAGGCACGATATCCGTGCCTTGTTTTCTCAAAGCAAGCGTTGGGCACGTTGTGCCAGAGGGAGGGGACGTCATGAGTTTGACGCCTATCGTCATCGAACAGACGAGTCGAGGAGAACGGTCGTACGACATATACTCCCGTCTGTTGAAAGACCGGATTATCATCCTGGGAACGCCGATTGACGACTACGTCGCGAACTCCGTGGTCGCGCAATTGCTGTTCTTGGCTGCCGATGATCCGGACAAGGACATTCAGTTGTACATTAACAGCCCCGGTGGTTCCGTCACAGCCGGTTTGGCGATCTACGATACGATGCAACACATTAAACCGGACGTATCCACCATGTGCATTGGGATGGCTGCGAGCATGGGAGCGTTCCTGCTGGCTGCCGGAGCAAAAGGAAAGCGCTACGCTCTGCCGAACAGTGAGATTATGATTCACCAGCCGCTGGGCGGCGTCCAAGGGCAGGCGTCCGACATCAAGATCCACGCCGATTGGATTCTCAAGACAAAGGAGAAGCTAAACCGGATTCTGTCTGAAAGAACAGGGCAGCCGCTGGAGAAAATAGAGCGTGACACGGATCGCGACAACTTCTTGTCAGCGGAGGAAGCAAAGGCGTACGGTCTGATTGACGAAGTGATTGTCAGAGCCGGAGAGTGACACCTTTGTCCGGGACCTCTACACAGGATGTTCCGAGGCCGCCATACACGAGGGCGCGGACGGGACATCCTCCAATCAGGGAGGGAACAAGATGTTTAAGTTTAGTGATGAAAAAGGGCAGCTGAAGTGCTCGTTCTGCGGCAAGACGCAGGAACAGGTGCGGAAGCTGGTCGCCGGACCAGGGGTGTACATTTGCGACGAGTGCATCGAGTTGTGCAACGAAATTGTTGAAGAGCAACTGGGTGAAGAAGAAGATTTCGACCTCAAGGATGTACCGAAACCGACGGAGATCAAGGCCACGCTGGACCAGTATGTGATTGGTCAGGAATTGGCCAAAAAGGCGCTGTCGGTGGCGGTGTACAACCATTACAAGCGCATTAACACGCGGACGTCCAAGGGTGACGACGTGGAACTCTCGAAGAGCAACATCCTGCTCATCGGTCCGACCGGCAGCGGAAAAACGTTGCTAGCGCAAACACTCGCGCGGATTCTCAACGTACCGTTCGCCATCGCGGATGCGACTTCGCTCACTGAAGCCGGTTACGTGGGCGAGGACGTCGAGAACATTCTGCTGAAGCTCATTCAGGCCGCGGACTACGACGTCGAGAAGGCGGAGCGCGGCATCATCTACATCGACGAAATCGACAAGATTGCGCGCAAGTCGGAAAACCCGTCGATTACGCGCGACGTCTCCGGTGAAGGTGTGCAGCAAGCTCTGCTGAAAATCCTTGAGGGAACCGTGGCGAGCGTTCCGCCCCAAGGAGGGCGAAAGCACCCGCACCAGGAGTTCATTCAAATTGACACCACCAACATTCTCTTTATTTGTGGTGGTGCCTTCGACGGACTCGAGACCATCATCAAACGCCGTCTCGGAAAGAAGGTTATCGGATTTGGCGCCGGTGCCAACCAGGCGGATGCAGCAAACAACAACGTTTTGCAGAACGTTCTGCCGGAGGATCTGTTGAAGTTCGGGTTAATCCCCGAGTTCGTTGGCCGCTTGCCTGTTGTGACGACTCTGGAAATGCTCGACGAGGCGGCGCTGAAGCGGATCCTGACGGAACCGAAGAACGCGCTCGTGAAGCAGTTCCAGAAGTTGCTCGAGCTCGACGACGTGGTGCTTGAATTCCACGACGATGCGCTTACCTACATCGCGAAGGAAGCCATCAAGCGCGGCACAGGGGCCCGCGGTCTGCGAGCCATTATCGAGAGCATTATGTTGGACGTGATGTACGAAGTCCCGGCCCGCGACGATGTGAAGAAGTGCATCATTACCAAGGAAGCAGCCGCGCGCGAGCAAGGTCCCATTTTGCTCGGCAAGGACGGCAAGGCCACAAAGATTCACATCAAGACGGAAGAGACAGCCTGATCCGGAACGAATGGCACCTGCACGGGGATTTCCCCGCGCAGGTGTTTTTGTTTACGGAAAATCGCGAAGGGGAATACTGGATGGTAGCGGTGGTGAGATCAGGGAGGGGTAAAGTTGAGCGCTACCATTCTTGCTGTGATACAGGTCTTCTTCGCGGTGGTCATCGGACTGTACTTTTGGAACCTGCTGAAGACCCAGAACAACAGTCGCAATGCTATTGAGCGCGAGTCTCGCAAGGAACTGGAGAAATTGCGCAAGATGCGCGCAGTGTCACTGACCGAGCCGCTTGCGGAGAAAACCCGGCCAGCGACGCTCGACGACATCGTCGGCCAAAAGGACGGATTGCGCGCCTTGCGCGCGGCGCTGTGCGGGCCCAATCCGCAACACGTATTAATCTACGGTCCTCCGGGTGTCGGGAAAACCGCTGCGGCGCGCGTGGTTTTGGAAGAAGCGAAAAAAAGTCCTGGGTCGCCTTTTAAGTCCGATGCGAAATTCGTAGAGATTGACGCGACGACAGCCCGATTTGACGAACGGGGTATAGCGGACCCGCTGATTGGTTCGGTGCATGATCCCATCTATCAGGGAGCCGGCGCCATGGGAATGGCGGGGATTCCCCAGCCCAAGGCCGGAGCGGTGACCAAAGCGCACGGCGGGATCCTCTTCATCGACGAAATCGGGGAACTGCACCCCATTCAAATGAACAAGTTGCTGAAAGTACTCGAGGACCGCAAGGTGTTTCTCGAAAGCGCCTATTACAGCAGTGAGGATACTTCGATTCCCCCACATGTACACGATATTTTCCAGAACGGCTTGCCTGCCGATTTTCGGCTGGTCGGAGCGACCACGAGGTCTCCGGAAGAGATTCCGCCCGCCATCCGATCCCGCTGCCTTGAGATCTTCTTTCGCCCGCTGACAAAAGCGGAGATTGCAGAGGTTGTCCGCAAAGCCAACGGCAAACTGGGCATGAGCATGGCCGAAGAGGCGATTGACGAGGTCGCGAAATACGCGACAAACGGCCGGGAAGCGGTGAACATCGTCCAGATTGCCGGCGGAATTGCACTCACCGAGCACCGCAACTACATTCGCCTGGAAGACGTGCAGTGGGTGATCCAATTCAGCCAGCTCAATCCTCGGCCAGAGCACAAGATACCGGCGCAGGCCAGCGTTGGCGTGGTCAACGGCCTGGCGGTGTACGGTCCGAGCCTCGGCATGCTGCTGGAAATTGAGGTGACGGCGGCTCCGGCCGCCCGCAAAGGAAAGGGCGTAGTTCGCCTCACGGGGCTGGTTGAAGAAGAGACGCTAAACTCCGGCGCCCGCAGCATGCGCAGAAAGTCCATGGCCCGCGGCTCGCTCGACAACGTGCTCACTGCGCTGAAGCGATTTGCGAACGTGGATGCCTCGGACTACGACCTGCACATCAACTTTCCGGGCGGCATGCCAGTAGACGGGCCGAGCGCTGGCATTGCGATGGCCACCGCCATCTACTCTGCCATCAAGGGAATTCCGGTGCAAAACACGGTTGCCTTGACCGGCGAACTGTCCATCCACGGGTACGTCCGGCCGGTCGGCGGCGTCCCGGCGAAAATCGAGGCAGCAGCCCAAGCCGGGGCAACGGCGGTCATCATTCCGAAAGAAAACTGGCAGGAGATGTTCCTGCAGTACGACGGCATCAAGGTGATTCCGGTGGAGCGGTTGGAAGATGTGCTTCGCTTCGCGCTCGTCGGCGGTTTGGACGAGCGCCAACTGCGCGGCTTTGAGTCGGCGCTCGGCAGCCACGTCTCCGCCGCAATGCCTTCCGTGCAGTAGTCGAACCCAGACACGAATCTACGCTTACCTTCGTCACGCCCTGAATGGATCAGGGCGTGATTTGTGTGTATCAAGTTCGCGGGGATGCAGCAAATTAGACTTTGCCACCGCATTTTTGTAAAATAAAGGCCAATTCGAATCCGCGCCGGACCGTCGGCAGGCGAAACTCCCAAGGACTGCCTGCGACCTGGTTTACAGACACAACGGGGGTGGGAGAAGTGGTTGCTGACAAAATGAAAAACGTGTTTCCACTGCTGCCGTTACGCGGGTTGCTGGTGTATCCGTACATGGTGTTGCATTTCGACGTCGGGCGCGAGAAGTCCATCAAAGCGCTGGAAAAAGCGATGGTGGATGAGCATTTGATTGTCTTGGTCTCGCAGCAAGACGGTCAGATAGACAATCCCGCGATGGAAGATCTGTACTCGGTCGGCACGCTGGCTCGAGTAAAACAGATGATGAAGTTGCCGAACGGAACGATACGCGTGCTCGTGGAGGGCATGGACCGCGTCCGGGTTGAACAGTATTTGCGGACAGACGACTGGTTCGAGGTGCGCGTCAGCCGCCATCCGGATGATCCCAACTTGGAATTGAACGCGGAACTGCTGGCCATGATGCGCTCGCTACTTCAGCAGTTTGAGCAATACGCGAAGCTGTCGAAAAAGATTGATCAGGAAACCTACGCTTCGGTGATTGACATTGAACACCCGGGGCGCCTCGCCGACGCCGTCGCGTCCAATCTGCCGCTCAAGATTCGCGACAAGCAGGAAATCCTGGAATCCTTCGATGTCAAACTGCGCTTGGAAAAAGTTCTGCGGGTGCTCTCGGACGAGCGCGAAGTCCTTGAGCTGGAGAAGAAGATTCACCAGCGCGTTCGCCAGCAGATGGAGCGCACTCAAAAGGAGTACTACTTGCGCGAACAGATGAAGGCCATCCAGAAGGAGCTGGGGGACCGCGAAGGGCGCACTGGCGAGGTCGAAGAACTGCGCGCCAAGATGAAGGAGAAGCAGTTTCCTCCGGTCGTGGTGGAACGCCTCGAGAAGGAAATTGACCGGTTGGAACGCATCCCTCCGTCGTCCGCTGAAGGGACGGTCGTTCGCACGTACATAGACTGGTTGTTGGCGCTCCCGTGGCTCGATGTTGCGCCGTCCAAGGTGGACCTGAAAAAGGCGCAAAAGATTCTGGACGCCGAGCATTACGGGCTGGATAAGGTCAAGGAGCGCATTCTCGAATTCCTGGCCGTGCAGAAGCTGGTGGAACGGCAAACCGGCCCCATCATCTGCCTGGCTGGCCCGCCCGGAGTGGGCAAGACGTCGCTGGCGAGGTCCATCGCCAGATCTCTCAACCGGCCATTTGTCCGGATCTCGCTTGGCGGTGTGCGCGACGAAGCGGAAATTCGCGGCCACCGGCGCACCTATATCGGCGCGCTGCCGGGG
>CAZYAH010000110.1:0-6811 GCA_964645595.1 uncultured Alicyclobacillaceae bacterium
TCAAAGTGTGTAAAGTCCGTTTTTTGGTTCACGACGGCACTTCCTTTTTGCGAGGATCTGGGATATAAGTCAGAATAGCACGCTTGACCTGCTCAATGAAACGATGTCGTGCAAATTCCCTGGAGGTGTGGTAAGTGCAGTATACTGTCCGGTTGTTCGCCGGAATTGCGGAATCCTTCGGCAAAACCCAAGTGAATGTCACAACCAGTGAGCCCCTGACGCCCGCGTCGCTCAAAGATCAAATGATTGCCCAGTTCCCGGAAGCCGCCGATCAAATTCGGCGCGCTCTGGTTGCCGTAAACCAACAGTACGCAGGGAGCGAAGTCCCATTGCAGGAATCGGATGAAATTGCCCTGATTCCTCCGGTCGGCGGCGGCAGCGGTGACAGCGATTGGTCCTGCCGTATTTTGTCGACCCCGCTCAATGTGGCCGAAGCCTACGAAATGCTCGTCAATGCCCGGAACGGCGGCACGGTGCTGTTTATGGGCACCGTCCGCGAATGGACGAAGTCCCGGCAAACACTGTACCTGACGTACGAGGCTTATGAAGAGATGGCCCTGCAACAGATGAAAAAAATTGAAGAGGACGTCCGCCGCGAGTTTCCCGAAGCCACGACGTTGCAGTGGCACCGCATCGGACGGTTGGACCCGACCGATATCGCGGTCATCTGCGGCGCCGCGGCCCCACACCGCGACACTGCCTTTCAGGCGGCGCGCATGCTCATTGAACGCCTGAAGGCGGAAGTCCCCATCTGGAAAAAGGAATATTACGCGGACGGCGAGGAGACCTGGCGTGAAAACCAGACCTAAGCTGGCTTACCCTGTGACCTCCCAAGTGTACGTTCCGTTCGGCTGGCGGCTTGCTGCAATCAGACCATCTTCCGCCAGCCAGTCGAGATAGCCGATGGTTTCGGACAGAATTAGGGATAATTGATTCCGATGCCTGGGGAAGTAGCGGACCGCGAGCTCGTACGCCGTGGACCCGGGATGGCTTTGAACCAACTTGTAAAATTGGTTGCGCCGCTCCACCTGGTCTGCCAGGCGCTCGTCGATGAGGCGCCGCGCTTCCCCAAACGGCTGTCCGTGCCCCGGGTACACCGTTCCCAGCGTCAACTCCCGCAACTCCTCGAGATTTTGGCGGTACTGAATGAGACTCCGGGTCCGCTTTGCCAAGCCCCCGCGCTCCTGACCCATCTCCGGTTCGATGAACGCGTTTGAGGAAATGTTCGGCAAGAGTTGATCTCCCGTCAAAATCTCCCCCGACTTCGGATTCCACAGGGCGATAGCTGCCTGCGCGTGCCCCGGAACGTGCAGTATTTCGTATTCCTGCAGCCAAGGCATTCGCGCGCCCGGCTCCAATACCCCATCCACTACCGACCGGTCGTTCCAACGATTCAATGAAATAAGCTCGGCCGTTGCAGCTTCAATCCATTCCCCCGGAACGCCCATTTCGCGGTAAAACGCCTGAAAAAACTCGAGCCGGTACTCATCCCACTTCCCGCCGGGCTCCAACCAGGTCTGAACGTCCGGGTGGGAGTACACCGGGACGCCCAATTGTTGAAAGTACGCGGCTAAGCCAACGTGATCGACATGTCCATGTGTCAGCACAAGCGCAGTCAGGTCTTGCGGGCAAAGGCCCCGTTCCGACAAGGCGGCGAGCAGCCGCTCGCGGGCAGGCTTGTACTTCGGACCGCAGTCCACGAGAACACGGACATCTCCAGCTTGCAACAAGTACGCATTGACCGTTCCCACGGCGAACGGAGTGGGAAGTTCGATGCGGGTGACCTCTGCGGACGTTGTTTGTATCAATGAAAGCACCATCCTCGCTGTCCGATGTGAAAAGCCAGAGCTATTCTTGTTTCCATGATACTGAACAAGGCTCGTCCAGCCAATCTTCTAAACTACAAGTTGGATTCATAGACTGTCTTGAACGCACCAACGTCCACTAAATACACAAGGTTGCAAGGGAGGAGCCAGTGTATGCAGCACCGAGTACACCCCACATTGTTGCGATGGTTCTTGACACTGATTGGCCTCTTGGTCACGGCCGCCGGATGTCTCGGCAGTCTGCTCTTGCTGTACGGGGGAGGATCCTGGCAGTCAGCGGCGCAACTGGAAGCGACGAGCCTTGCGTCATTGGAAGTGAGCGAATTGATAGGCACTACATCGTATCAACCGTCGGAGCAGCCGGATCACTACTCCATTCTCTCTGCACTGTCGCAAACCTTGAAATTGCCAATGGCAGATCCCATGGGGATGCTTACGGCTCACCTGCCGCTGTCCCTCGCCGCCGGTCCGCCGGAGACCGGCACACAGGCCAACCTCTTTCGCTCGCTGTCGACGTGGGAGCAGAACACCAAGAAGCTGGCCCTCGGCTGGATTCCGTACGACACTCCCCAGCGCACCATACAGATGATTCAGGAAAACCCGGGTATCACCGTCATCAGCCCGAAGTGGCTGACCGTTGCGAACGACAAGGGTGACCTCAAAGTGCAGACGCAACCGTCCGTGGTCGACTACGCGCACAGCCACAACATCAAAGTTTGGGCTCTGTTTGACAACCAGTTCCGCGCTGGTCTGACACACTCAGTCCTAAGCGACAAGAACAAGCGCGGGCACCTGGTGCAGTCCCTCGTCAATGCAGCGAAGTCCGGTCACCTGGATGGCATTAACGTGGACTTTGAAAACGTCCACGCAGCAGATCAGGACAACTTCACCGCATTCATCCGTGAACTCAGCGACGCGCTGCGACCGCTCAAGGTGACGCTGTCGGTCGACATTACGCCCGATATCGTATTTCTCCAGGACGACGCAGCCTACTTCCACGCCGGTCTCGCCAAATATTGCGACTACGTGATTCTGATGGCGTACGATGAACACTGGGCTGGAGATCCTACCCCAGGCCCTGTCGCCGATGTCCCCTGGGTCACCCAGTCGGTCGACGACCTCCTGTCGACTGGCGTCCCCGCTCACAAACTCGTCCTGGGCCTGCCGTTCTACGCGCGGTTCTGGCACGTCCACAGCGATGGCAGCGTGACCAGCGAGGCCGTCGCGGCGGCCAATCTGGACGAAGTCCTGGCTGCGCACAATGCCAAGAGCAAGTGGCTGGACGACCTCGGCGTCGCGTACGCCCGTTACGATAAACCGGAAGGTTACATGGAAGTGTGGTACGAGACCGACAAGACGATGGAGCGAAAGCTCGGCCTGGTCAACCACTTTGGGTTGGCTGGCGTCGCCATCTGGTCGCTCAGCCTGTCGGACCGACAGACCTGGAGCTCGATGATTCAAGCGTTGCGTCAAAGCGTGTCCTGACAAACTCGGCCGCCACTTCTCGACGGGGAGCGAAGTCGCATGGACAGAATGCTAGTCTCAGTCATCCTGGTGACACTCGGCGGTTACGCCTTGCTCGCCTTGGTCCGTCCGCAGGCTGCGGTCGGCGGGCTCAACGCCACGGCGGAGATGTTTGTTCAGGCGTTGCCGTGGATGCTGGTCTCGATGTTCTTGGCGGGGTTGTTGTCGCAGGTCATGCACACACACTGGATTGCCCGGTGGCTGGGGACAGAAGCCGGGCTTGGCGGCATTGTCCTCGGCGCGCTGCTCGGCCTGTGTGGAACGGGTTCCCGCTGGGCCGTGTACCCGTTGGCTGCCGGGCTGATTGCCGCCAAAGCCAGCCCTGGAGCGGTGTTTTCCTTCGTGACCTCCTGGCAGCTGGTGTCACTCACGCGGATCCCGGCCGAGATCCCTTTTTACGGCGAGACATTCACCTTTGTCCGCGCGGTGGTGTCGTTCCTGCTGGCAATCCTCGGCGGCGTTCTCGTCGAGCGCCTACTGAACTGACGACGGCCCAGTGTCTCGGGACGTCATTTGCGGCGCAATTCTTCCATTCTGGCCTCGAGCGCCTTGATTTCCCGCGACAGGCGGTTGTATTTGCGCAAGATGAACACAACGTAGCACAGCGTGCCCAGCCAGACCACGGCCGTCGCCGCCCACAGGTACTCCATGTGCTGAAACACTTACATCCCTCCCTGGTCGGATTGTATGTCCCGGAATGATTGCCACAGTCGATAAATTCGAACCCGCGCAGTCTCGACCTGAACCCTGATGAGGAGGAGCAGTACGTATAGAGCCAGAAATGCGACGAAGCCGAACATCAGTGTAAACGCCATCGCCGGTGGCATGTGAAACCCACTGTCGTTGATGGCGTCCGGGTGAATGGATCTCCACAACCGCACGGACAAGTGGATCACCGGGACGTCGGCGAAGGCGACGATTGCGTAGATGGCTGCAATCGCGGCCCTTCGCTCCGCGGCGGCAATGGTACCTCGCAGCAACATGTAACCGACAAACAGG
This sequence comes from uncultured Alicyclobacillaceae bacterium, assembly GCA_964645595.1. Classification (GTDB taxonomy): domain Bacteria; phylum Bacillota; class Bacilli; order Alicyclobacillales; family Alicyclobacillaceae; genus Alicyclobacillus_A. Next base: position 4,350 of record CAZYAH010000110.1, read on the forward strand.
AACCAGAGAATCAGCGTCGTGGTCAGACGCGGGTCCCACGTCCACCACGTCTGCCAGATGGGCTTGGCCCACAGAGAACCAGTCACCAGCGTGATGGATGTGTAGACCAGGCCGATTTCGGCGGAACAGAAGGCCACCGTGTCGAACAGGAGACGCCGCCGCAACAGGTAGAGGATTGAACAGACAAACGTCACCAGAAACGAGACCAGCGCGGTCCACGCGCTCGCGACGTGGAAATACATGATCCGCACGAGATGGTGCATTTGTGCTTCCGGCGGCGACCACACTAGCGCGAGATAGAGATGAACTCCTACCAACACCGCCACTGCGGCGACAAGGAGCCGCATGCCGAATTTCATATCGTCAAACCTCCGTCAAGGTCTCGTACAGCAACCAGGGAATCAGCATGGCCAGGATGTCGTAGGCGGACAAGACTTCCACCCAGACCACGGGCACAGAGCCGGGGGCGGCCAGGGCGCCTGCCGTGATCTTGACCACGGCCAAAAACAGCGGGATCCCGACGGGAAACAACAACAGTGGCAGAACCAAGTCGCGCATGCTGCTCTTCGCCGCCAGGCTCGCGAGAAACGTCCCCGTCCCCGTCAACCCTGCCGTACCTCCGACGAGTGCGAGCGCGAACGACCACCAGACGGTTGGCGCCGGCTGATTGAAGATCAGAAAGAAAGCGCCGACCAGAATGATTTCTGCCACCAGCACAAACAGAAAGGTGCTGAACCACTTGGCGTAAAACACCACGCTGCGGTCGACCGGGATCATCCGCAAAGCGTAGTGGGCGCCGAACTCCTCTTCCTTCCTGTCGTGCCGTGTCAACGCGATGGCGGTGGTGAAAAAGACGTTCAGCCACAGCAGACCAGCGCTCCACGGCGCAGGCAGTCGAGAGGTTGCGTCGAGCGCCATGCCGGTGATAAACAACATCAATATACCAAACGAAGCGCTGGCGATGAGGAACTGCTTGCCGCGAAACTCAATCTTGATATCTTTCCACGCCAAATACACAAATGCGCGCAGACCGTTCATGGCGCCTCCACCAGCCGTCCCTGGCGAATGGTCAAGCGATGGTCCGGACAGAACCGATGCTCCGCTTCGTGGGTCACCACAAACACGGTCGCGCCTCGGCCTCTTGCTTCCGTCAGCAGCCCCTCCACCACTTTCCGCCCGGACGGATCCAATCCATCGAACGGCTCGTCCAGCAACAGGACCGATGGTTCGTGTACCATGGCCCGCGCAATCGCGAGTCGCTGTCTCATGCCCTTCGAGTACTCCCGCACTCGCTGGTGTCTGGCCCACTCCAACTGCACGCGCGCCAGCCACTCGTCCGCGGCCGCCTGCGGCTCCGCCACGCCGTAGAGCGCAGCGAACAGAACCAGGTTCTCGTACCCAGTCAAATCCCCGTACAGCATCGGCGCCTGGAGAACCACGCCGAGTCGCTTGCGGACAGCCGGCACGAGCGGCCTGTCTCCCCACAGCACCTTGCCCCGCGTTGGCGCCGTCAGGCCTGCCATGATCTGCAGCAACGTCGTCTTGCCACTGCCGTTGTCGGCCGTCAGCAGGTACGTTGTCGCCGGTTTCAACGCGAGGGTTACTCCGGTCAACACTGGACGCAAGTCGTATTCCATGTCGACGTTTCGCAATTCGAGCCATCCGTCTCCCAAGCGCCTCAACCGCGCCCCTCCCTTCCGGAGTCGGATTGGGCAGTCTCCGCAATCTTTTGCAAAATGTCCCGCTTGTACTGATGGTAGGCGTCTTCTGCGAGGCGCCCCGCGGCGAACTCCATTTCGATCCGCTCGAGCGCCGAAACGAGTGCTTCTCTCCGGCTGCTGGCTGCTGTGTGGGCGCGTCCAGCGGATCGGATGCCTAATAAGCCAATCCCGAGTACAACGGCGGCCAAGATCAAGTTCGCGCTCGCCTGCAGCATGTTTTGTCGTTCACTCATCGGCGCGCCGATGACCGGGAGATGTTCAGACGGCCCAGTGGTTGCCGAAGGAAGATGCTGTAGTTGAATGACCCAGTCGTCGCCTACCGAAATGCCGAGGCGCGTGAAGACGCGAAAGTCAGTGCCGTCGACGGCCGTCTTCTGCGTTGTGGTGAGCAATCCGGGCGCAGACAGCGCGTAGTCTCCAGTGGGGAGGTAGATGTGCGCCGAGTCGACGTCGTACGTGGAATGCAGGGTGAATTGCGCGCCGCTCCTGGCATCAAACGGCAGCGTAAAGGAGATGGAAATGGTGGTGGTCGCATTCGCCTTGGCGGCCTTGCGGAATGTGGCCTTCCCGTTGTTTACCTCCGCGCGGCGCTGCTTGTCCTCCACCTGCAAATCTTCATATCCTTTGGGCAAGACCAGCGAGACATCTTGGTCTGCGGAGCCCTTGTTGACGACGTCGATGACCTCGAGCACCCTCAATACTCGATGGATTGGAACCGGAATCAACATGATCCGTTCCTCT
>CAZYAH010000111.1:0-6770 GCA_964645595.1 uncultured Alicyclobacillaceae bacterium
GCGGCGGCCAATCACCCGCGCTTCCTTCTCAATCGCGGACAGGTCGAGTTCGTCCGCGTCCTCCGCAGCGCTGTCGCGACCATTCTGCTCTACGTCGGTGGCGCTGTCCGCCACCCCGTCTTCCACCTCTTCTGCTTCCGACTGGTCCCGCGAGATCAGGTGGATTTCCACCGGACCCTCCAGGCTGTCGGCCACCCCCGACGGATAGTCCGCTCTGGCCACCATCCTGGCGCGCTCATCGTACGCGATGCCGCCAAACGACGTCGACAGCAGTTGCTCAAACAGAAAGTTTACCGCGTCGACCACTTCACGCCGACTGCGGTAGTTGTTGGTCAAATCAATCACCTTGCCGCGGTCCGCCGCGTCGAGGTGCCGATAGCGCTCGAGGAACAAGTTCGGCTCCGCCATCCGAAACCGGTAGATGCTCTGTTTTACGTCGCCGACGACAAACGCATTTCCCTTCGGTCTCGTGATCTTTGCGACAATGGCGTCTTGGATGGGACTGGTGTCCTGGTATTCGTCCACGAAAACCTCGACAAACCACTCCTGCAGGCGCAGCGCCTCTCCGCTCCTCGGGTCCTGCAGAGCCTTGAGCGCGAAGTGCTCGAGGTCGTTAAAGTCCAGCCAGTTCCGCGCCAGTTTCGCCGCCTGGTAGCGGCTCAGAAACAACCCGACGAACTCGGCGAGCCTGGCCACGTCCGGAGCGAGTCGGCGGATATCCGCTTGCAACTCCGCCTCGCCGCGCTCCAGAATCGGCAGCACTTTTTGCAGATACTGAATGCCCTTTGTCCGCCGCGCTTTGACCATTTCCTTGGCCGGGTGGTCTTTCGCCCGGGGAGACTTCTGGTCCAGCGCCGCCCGCAGAAGCGAAGCAGCCGTGGCTACGCCCTCAGCCGCGCCGAGCGCATGCTCCGCCGCTTCGCAGGCCTCCGCAAGCCGCGCCAAGTTCTCGGCGTATGCGGCCAGTTCCTCAATCCCTTCGGCCTCATTGCGCGCAGCCGTAAAATGGGCGCGCGCGGCCAGGACATGTCGCCGACACCAGGCGAGAAACTGAGGAGTCCACGGCAGTTCCAGAAACGGTTTCGAGGCGGATGCCACAAACCGCTCTGCCATCGAGCCGAGCCAGTTCAGCGGGTCCGGTTGGCTCACCGCAAATTGGTAGAGCCGCGTGACCAGTTGCTCGAAGCGCGACGGCTGACCGGCGCAAAACTTCGTGATGACCCCGGCCAGCACTTCGCCGCCCGGGCCAGCCAGCTCCGCTTCCAACAGTTCGTTGAAGACCTCGGAGCGCAATAGCACGCCTTCGTCTTCCGACATCAGCGAAAAGACGGGCTCAATACCGAGAAAGAGGAAGTTTCTGCGCACCACCTGCATGCAAAAACTGTGCAGCGTCGAAATCTGGGCCAGGTCCACCTGTTCCAGTTGCCGGGCAATTCTCTGCAGAGCTGCCTCGTCTCCGCTGTTTACCGCGTCCTGGTAGAGCCGCTGCAGCCGATCCGTGATCCGCTTCCTCATCTCGGCCGCCGCCGCTTCCGTGAACGTGACGACGAGCAAGCGCTGCAAGTCGGTTGCATTGTCGCCAATGATGCACTGCACCACGCGTTCCACGAGGACGGAAGTCTTCCCCGAGCCAGCGCCAGCCGACACGAGGACGTTTTGGCCGCGGGTCACAATCGCTTCCCGCTGCTCCGGAGACCACGTGCTCAAGTCAACCTTCACTCACTTCGCCTCCCTTGCCGACTTGCTGCCCAGAGCGCCACCGCCGTAAGACCTCTTCCGTCGACAGACGCTTCAGGAAGCGAACTGGCGCCGCGTCCCACCGTTTGTCAATCTGGCACACCCGCGCGAACGCACAGTTCCGGCACGGGTTCTCGCCGGAAGGCCACTGATACGGTGCGATGGACACGTCGCCCGCTGCAATTCGCTCGGCGCTGCGCCGAACGTGCTGCAGCGCCTTGTCAAGCAGCCGCCGCCAGTCCGCATGCTCCAGAACCGGCGCGTTCTTCGTCACGCTCCCGTCCTTCTTGTAAACCTTGCGGAAGAGCTCCGAGTCTTCCCCTTGGACGAGGCGACAATCCATTGCCGCCAGCACGTCCTTGTCGCCGAGCAGCCAGCCGCGCGCCCGCATCTGCTTGACGGAATCCTCCTCCGCCGCCGACTCTTTGAGCGGAGCCAGCCGCAGGACGGTTTTCCTCACGATGGGCAGGTAGACCAGGCCGACCGGTTTCGCTGACCGGCCGAACAGCCGTTCACTGAAGTGTTCGACCACCGCCGCGTAGATGGGCAATTGCAAACGCAGTCCGTACTCTACCTCTCCCAGGTCGAGGTCGAGGTGACTGCTCTTGTAGTCGATGATGCGGAACAGCAAATGGCCGTCCGGTCCCGGGACTGTGTCGATCCGGTCAATACGACCGCGCAATATCGCCGCCACCCCGTTGCCAAGCGAGACTTCCAGCCCAGGAAGTTCCCGGTCCGTGTCCCCGCCAAACGCCACTTCCGCAGCCACGGGCGAGAACGCGCCGTACCGCGCGTGCCGGGTCAACACAATGGCCGCTCGCTCGAGCACGTTCCAGATCTCCGCCACCTGGTAGCGGCGAATCGCCCGCTGCGACCACATCTTCGTTCTCGGGCCAGCGAGCACCTCGGCGAAGACCTCCCGCATGGATGTCACCGCCTCCTGGTCGGTCATTGACCGCCAGCGCTCCACATCCTGAGCATGGCGCGCGATGAAGTCGTTCAGCGCGTCGTGGACCACCGTTCCCCGCACCGCAGCCGTCACATCTGGCGTGACTTCCTCCTTAAGCTTGAGCCCGTACGTCGCAAAGTGCTGAAACGGGCAGGCGGCGAACGACTCGAGTTGGTAGGCGTTCAAGCGGATCGGACGCCCGTACAGCGCTTCTGCGGTCGCGGGCGGAAGCGGCGTCGCCGCCGTCTTGTGGACCAGGCCGGCCAAGGCGTTCAGCAGTTGGTACCGCCGCGTTTCGTCCGACATCCACCATTGGTAGTGCGCAGCCACTACCTCGGGCGGCAACGAATTCTCCGGTTCGTCCCCCCGCAGCGACTGCACAAGGGCGTCGAGCGCGGCCTTCGGCGAGAGCCAGGAAACGTCATGCGCTTGCTCGCTGTTGGAGCTTGTCCACAGCGCCTCCCGCTCCACTCCCTGGCGAAACAGGTTGCGAATCTGGCCAATCACGGCCGCTGGGCGGATTTCCTTCCCTTCGCTGTCCGACAGCGGGTAGGTCAGATACAGCCGCTCCGTCGCCCGCGTCAGGACGGTATACACCACAAATCGCTCCGCCAATTGCCGCTCCTCGGCCGTCGCCCCGAGCGGTTGACCGAACAGGCGTTGAAACTGCACCCGCTCTTCGTCGGCCAACAACCCGTGCGAACGCCATCGCCTTGGCAGCACGCCATCCGTCACCCCCATGACCACTACCACCGGCTCCTGGATACCCTGTGCCCGGGAGTAGTCGGTGACCAGCACCTCGTCCAGTCCGGCGGGAATGCCCGCGAGGGTCTGGCTCGCGATGTCGTGCTTGACGACGCTGAACAGGAAAGCCCGCTGCAACGGCGTATCGGGTACCGTGAGCCACAAGTCGTTGAGCAGTCCCATGATGCGCTGCCAGGCCTGCTCGTGCAAAGTGGCTTCCATCGGAGACAGGGCCGCTTCCTCGCTGACCATCCACTCGGCCACCGTCTTCTTGGCTCCGACAGCTTGCAACAGCTGCCACAACGCCTCGGCCAACTCTCGCGCCGTACAGCTCTCGCCGCCGAGTTGGCGGTACAACGGTTGCATATAGGCCGCGACTTGGCGGCGCAACTGGTCGGCCTTCTGATCCTCTCCCGATTCACTCCCCTGGCTCGCAGGTTCGCGGAGCGAGCTCGCATAGCGCCACGCGCCGTCGCCGAGCCACTGGTCTGGCCCCGCCACTTCGTACTGCCTTACATACGCTTCCAGCCAGTCCGCGTCGTCCCGCGACAGACCGCAGAAATCGCTTTTGAGCACGCGAATGGCAGCAGACAGGGAGAAGTTCTCTTCGATACACCGGAGTGCCGCGAGCAGAAACTTCGCGAGCGGATGTTCTGCCAGCGGAGAGAAGTCGTCCACGTAGTGTGGTATCTCATATCGATAAAAGGCGTCCCGCAGGTAAGGAGCGTACTCGCGCACGTCGGGAACCAGCACCAGCATGTCTGCAAACGGGATGGCGCGGTCGTGGTGGAGCCTGCGCAACTCCCTCGCCACGCCCTCGGCTTCGACGCGCCGATTCTGCGCGGCCGCAATGTGTACCCCCTCGCCTGTCAAACCAGCCTGCGCATGGATGCCGAAGAGATTCCGCTCCAGGCAGTCGAGTCCACTCGGCAACTCCGCAGGGCGGCCGAACCGCACCTCGCGCTCAATCGGTAGATGCCGCTTCCCGCACCCCTCGACGATTCTCTCGTACAGCCGTGCGGCCTCTGGCGCAAATACCTGCGGTGCGGCCGCCGACAACTGGGAACGCCCGACCCACGCCGGGTCCAGGCACAGCGCAATCACGGTCTCTTCCGCACAGGCGGCCATATCGAGCACAAACTCCAGTTCGCTTTCCGTCAGATTGTGAAATCCATCAATATAAAGGCGGGCGCCCGCCAACGCATCCCAGCGGTGCAGGTGCGGGCGGACCATTTCATAGATATCCGCTGGATTGTGCAGTTCCCGGGTTTGCAAAGCCTGCTTCCACGCCACGTACAATACGCAGAGATCCCGCAGCTTCCCGAGCAGGGACTGGCCGTTCAGCGCCGCGTACTCGTCGTTCCAGGAAGCCAGGTTGGTCGCGGCCGTCTCCAACGCCGTTTCTATGTTCTCCAGAGACACCCGCTGCAGGGACATTTCGTCAAAGACCGCGAGTACCGCGTCGAGGAAGGCCACCGACGGAGAAACGCGTTGCAACACCTGCAATTTCCCGGAAACTTGCGCAAACACTTCGGCGAGCAAAAGTCGCCGCCCCGTCGCATTCACTGGTTCGAGCGGACCACACGCGAGGTCTGCGTTGGCGCGCCGCGCGAGCCGATGCAGATGCACCACTTCCGCGCGCAGTGACGTCGGCACCGCTTCCAGCAGCTTGCGTTCCGTCACGTACGACAGGGCGGTCGGCACTATCCAGAACAGCTTCCCCCCAAGCGGGGAATTCTCCAGTTCGTCTTTGATCCGTTGCGCAATATACGATGATTTTCCGGTCCCTGTGCGCCCCAACAGCAATCTTAGTTGACCCATCGAATTCGTTCTGCGACCTCCTCAACCATCTCTCAGCCGTTCAGCTCGTATACCGCGCATTCCGGGCGCCGTTCCGCGAATTTCCGTACAGATTGATGACACGTCAGGTAAATCACTTGCGTCTTCCGAGCGAGTTCTGCGAGCGCCAGCAGCGCCGCGTTGCGGCGGTCGGCGTCAAAGTTGACCAGCGGATCGTCCAAAATCACCGGCAACTGCACACCGCGACCGAGGTATTCCTCGACCGCGGCGAGCCGCAGGGAAAAGTAGACCTGCTCCTGGGTGCCGCGCGACAACTCAGCAACCGTCCACTCGCGCCCGGCAGCGTCGGTCACAAACAGGGCGCTTCCCCCTTTGCCGTCCACGCGGGCGGTGAGGAGACGGTACCTGCCGCAGGTCACAGCGTCGAGCCACCGGCTGGCCAACTGGACAATTCGCGGGCGGTGTTCCCGTTCAAAGCGCTCGCGCGCCATTTGCACGATGTGGGCGGCCACCTTGTAGGTCGCGTAGGAGAAAGCGAGCGACCGCTTTTCCTCCTCCAAGTGCGCCAGCTGCCACAGTTGTTGCAAGGCAGAGGGCCCGTCGTTCCAGGTCTCCAGCTTCCGCTGTGCCTCGTTGTGCGCTCGCACGCAATCGTCCAGGTGCTGCTTCGCCTCGCGCTCGGCCCGGTCACACTCCGCCATTCGCTCCTCCAGCGATTCCACCGTTGCCGCGTTGAGAACAGCCAACTGCCGTTCGTACGCCTCCCGGCCCCCAAACAAGCCGTACAGGTGAAATTGGCGCTCGGCTGCTGCTCTCTCCAACTCGCGGCGTGCCGCCTCCATCTGGAGGCGCTCCTCCAGCGATTGTTCGTCCGCCACGCCGATGGCGCGGTAGCGCGCCGCCAATTCGTCCATTTGCTCTTTTAACTGGTTCTCGGCTGCCGCCAACTCAGCCAACGCTCGCTCCAGTTGCACCTCAAGCTGTTCGCGCCGCTGCATCGTGCGCTCTTCCTCTTCCAGCCGGGCGACTTCCTGGCGCAGCCGTTCGACGGCGTAGACAACCGGCGGGTCATCGTCCGCCATGGACGGATCCCGCGCTGTCGCCAGCTGTCGAACGACTTCGTCGGAGCCTCCCAGGCGGGCCGCAAGGGCGACATCCACAGCCCTGCAGAAGTCCTCCAGCGCTTGAGACATGGCGGACATCTCACGCTCCGCGTCTTCGAGGCGGTCCGTGACAGCGCGGTATTGCCGGACGTGCTCCAGCGTCTGCAAGAGGCTCCGCGGTGACAAATTGGGAAAATGACGATCCGCTGCAAACTGCGCCCACTCCGCTCGACTTTTGTGATAGCGACGCCGGGCGTCCGCCAGGGCAGTTTGCCGCAATTCCAGCTCCCGGCGGGCAGTTTCCGCCGCGGTCCAGTCCGCCCACACTTCCTGGAGCGCACGCCCATCCGCTTCGAATCGGCTCTGCAGGGCCCGCAGCCGCGCCCTGGCTTCCGCCAGATGTGTATCACTGGCCTCCTGGACCGCGACGAGCGCCA
>CAZYAH010000112.1:0-6752 GCA_964645595.1 uncultured Alicyclobacillaceae bacterium
CACGGCGCTCCACCGCCTGCAGCTCGTCCCGCGTCAAGGCGCCGAAGTGGGAGAAGTCGAAGCGCAGGCGTGGCCCTTCGACCAGTGACCCCGCCTGGGTCACGTGCTCGCCGAGCACTTCTCGCAGCGCCTTGTGCAAAAGGTGGGTCGCCGTGTGATTCTTGACTGTGTCGCGGCGAACCTCCGCATTGACCTTGGCGGCCACTGCGAGACCTGTCGTCAACCTTCCGGACGTAACTCTCACCTTGTGCAGGTGCTGCCCGTGCGGAGCCTTTCTCACATCGAGGACCTCCGCCGTGCCGTTCGGGCTTTCGAGAACGCCGGTGTCTGCAACTTGTCCGCCGCTCTCGGCGTAAAACGGAGTGACGTCGAGCAGAAGCTCTCCTTCTTGACCCGCTTCGAGACTCGGCACGAGTTCATTATTGCGCAGCAGGACAATAATCTTGCTCTCCGTTTCAAGTTGGGTGTAGCCGACGAACTGGCTCGGTTCCGTGATGGACTCGAGAACGCCGCGGTCGGCATTCATTCCCTCGGCAATTTGCCGCGCAGCCCTGGCCCGCTCCCGCTGCTCCTCGAGGTGTTTGGCAAACTCGTCGCGGTCCACCGTGACGCCGTGCTCTTTCGCCATTTCCTCGGTCAGATCAATCGGGAAGCCAAACGTGTCGTACAAGCGGAACGCATCCGCCCCCGACAAGACGGTCTTACCTTCCTGTTTCAGCTGGCTGAGAATGTCCTCCAGCAGGAGCTCGCCTTCGGCCAGCGTTTCGAGGAAGCGCTCTTCTTCCGTGTGCACCACGCGCTGGATAAACTCCATCTTTTCCCGAACTTCCGGGTAGTCGTCGCCCATGATGTCGGATACGACTCTCACCAATTCGAAGAAGAACGGGCGTTGAATTCCCAATTTGCGGCCGCTGCGAACCGCTCTGCGCAACAGACGGCGAATGATGTAGCCGCGCCCTTCGTTTGCCGGCAAGACGCCGTCGCCAATCGCGAAAGTCACCGTGCGCAGGTGGTCCGCGATGATCTTGAAGTGCACGTCGCGGGCCGCATCGGAACCGTACGGCACTCCAGCTACCTTTGCGGTCGCCTGGATAATTGGCAGGAACAGGTCTGTCTCAAAGTTGTTCGGGACTTCCTGCAGTACCGACGCAATGCGCTCCAGTCCCATGCCGGTGTCGATATTTTTCTTCGGCAGCGGCGTGTAGGAACCGTCCGCCTCCTTGTTGTACTGCGTGAAGACAAGGTTCCAGATCTCGAGGAACCGATCACAGTCGCAGCTCGGCCCGCAGTTCTCGCTGCCGCACCCGAATTGTTCGCCGCGGTCGAAGAAAATTTCGGAGCAGGGTCCACACGGACCTTCGCCAATTTCCCAGAAGTTGTCCTCATCGCCGAGGAAAATCCGCTCTTTCGGGAGACCGACTTCCTCGTGCCAGATCTGGTACGCTTCGTCGTCCGAGTGGTGCACGGTGACGGATAGCCGCTCTGGATCCAACTCAAGGACTTTGGTCAGAAATTCCCACGCCCACGCGATGGCTTCCCGTTTGAAGTAGTCGCCAAACGAGAAGTTGCCGAGCATTTCGAACATCGTGTGGTGACGAGCCGTGTAGCCGACATTCTCGATGTCGTTGGTGCGAATGCATTTCTGAGAGCTGACAATGCGCGGGCGCTCCGGAATTTCTCGCCCGTCAAAATAGGGCTTCAGAGGCGCCATGCCGGCGTTGATCCAAAGCAGTGTCGGGTCGTTGTGCGGCACCAGACTAGCGCTCGGGAACACCAAATGGCCGCGTTCCGCGAAAAACTGCTTGTACAAATTGCGAATTTCTTGTGCTGATAAACGCTTCATTTTGTTCCTCCTTTGCTCTACGTCAAAAAGCCTCTCATCCCGACAGGGACGAGAGGCTGATCTCGCGGTACCACCCTGATTACGGCGCTTGTCCTCCATCGACCGCGCCGTCACTCGTTGCGCTGTAACGGGCGTACCCGGCGTCGTTCCACGCGCTTGGGACTGGCTTCCGCATGCGGTCTCGGAGCGTCTTCCAGCCTGTGAACGCCCTCTCTGGACGAGTCTCGCGCATACGTACTTGGTTCCCGCATCGCTTTCACATTTAAGCACTAGTGTATGGGAACGGGATGAAGTTGTCAAACAAGAGCGGGTGTCTGGCATACTTTTATCCGCTGCGGCGGGCGCGGTAGTCGCGGACGTGGGTGTAGACCACTTTGGCGACAGCCAGGACGGGTACAGCGCAAATGAGGCCCAACATTCCCCCGATTTCGCCGCCCACGAGGATCGCGGCGACAATGGCCATCGGATGCAGGTGCAGCGTCCTGCCCATGATGGCTGGAGAAATGAGATTTCCTTCGCACTGTTGGACAATCACGTTGACAATCAGCACTTTCAAGGCCATTGCGGGACTGATGGAGAATCCCAGGATCAGTGCGGGCGCGGCCCCCAGAAACGGGCCGATGTACGGGACGATGTCCATGAGAAACAGGAAGATGGCCAGCAGTAGGGCGTAAGGCAGGCCAATCACAAGATATCCCGCGAACGTCAAGATGCCGACGGCGGACATTACAAGCATTTGACCGCGTATGTAGCCCCCGAGGGTTTCGTCGATGCCAGTCAGAATTTCCCGGACTTCGCTCCGGTACCGTTTCGGAAACAGGTGGACAATCCCGCGGCCAATTGCCTTTGCGTCTTTTAGCATGTAGAACACGAGGAACGGAACGACGAACGCCACGAAGATGGCGCTGACGGTCCCTGTCAAAAAGTCGACGATGTGCGCAGCGTACGCTGTGAAATTGCGCTCAAACTGAGCCAGCGCGTGTTCCACCCCGATGCGCAGCGTGTCGGGCAAATACTGCTTGCGTGCGGCAATGCCGTCCAACCATTGATCTGCCTGGGCGACCATGTGCGGCAAATTGTCGGCCAACTGGGTTAACTGTCGGCTGGCAATCGGGATCATCTTGACGATTAGCGCCACCAGAATCAGAGCAAACCCGAAGTAGATGATGAGAATTGCGGCCCCGCGAGGAACCCTGCGCTCGACCAGCTTGTCTACGAGCGGCTGCAGCAGGTACGTGACGACCATCGCAGCGAGAAACGGGATGAACAAAACCTTGAGCACTGCCCAGACGTCGGCAAAAAAATCTCGCAGCTGAGCGACGAAGTACAGGCACATCAGCACAAGCAGAGCGAACAGGACAACGCGCAAATACTTGTTTGTAATCTCCACGCGTGCACCTCCTCGGCTACTGCGACGGACTGTCGGCCAGGACCAATTTTCCTACAACCGTTCTGTCCCACTGTGCAAAGTATATGCCTAAGCCAGGGGTATCTAGTCCCGACGTAAAGACTTGGTCCTGTAGCACGAGGTTGCCTGGTGGCGCTCGACACCCGTATACTTTCCTGAGACAAGCATAGTTTGTTACGGGGACAGCATCCGGATTTGCGGCGGGGAGGGGCGGAAACATGGTGTATCTGGCAGTCGCTGTCGGTGGATTCTTCGGCGCTTGTGCACGCTATCTGTTGTCCGAAGCAATCGGTACACTGCACGGCTTTCCGATTGCAACGCTCCTCACCAATCTCAGCGGCAGCTTTGTGCTCGCCTGGTTTTACACTATGACGACGGAGCGCATGCCGATTCACCCGCATCTTCGCGCCGGCATTGGAACCGGGTTTATCGGGGCGTTCACGACGTTTTCCACCATCAATGTAGAGCTGTGGAAACTGTGGCACAGTGCGGAGTTCGGAATGGCACTGGCGTATTTCGTCCTGACGTACGCCGGCGGCATACTTGTCTCGATTGGGGGTTACGCGCTCGCCATGCGGCAGACCCGGCTGCGGATGGCGGGAGGTGGGAAGGAGGAAGCAGTGTGACCTGGTTGTTGGTCGGCGGCGGCGGAATTGTTGGAGCGCTGTTGCGCTACAGCCTGTCCAAGTGGCTCGGGGAGCGATTTCTCGTCTCCTTTCCCTTCGCGACGCTCGTGATCAACGTGAGTGGGTCCTTTCTGCTCGGCTGGTTCACGCGCGCTCTCGGCGTCTTGGTGCCCAGTCTCCAACCGGATGCCATGTTGCTGCTCGGCACAGGCTTTTGCGGAGCATTTACCACGTTTTCAACGTTCACGTACGAATTTACAATACTATTTCGCGAGGGTCGGTATCGAACCGCATTGACCTACCTGCTGTTGTCCATCCTGCTCGGCCTGCCAGCTGCCGCAATCGGGCTGTACGGCCTGCCCGGCTGAGACAACGAGCGCATCTTCTGGGCGCGCGATAAAACAAAGGGCGCCTTGCGGCGCCTAAAATAGTGGACGTTAGTTAAATGGTGCCTGTTCCGAGATGCATCGAATCATACGTCTCTTCCACAGCAACCAACGAACCGTCTTCCGCGACTTCATAGACGCGGACATCGTTCCCAGAAACGTTGAATTCCATGAAGCAACCCCAACAATAAAACTGGTTTGCGCCAATCTTTCCAACATCCCTGCAGTTACAGTGCGGACAACGCATAGTAAAGTCTCCTTTGTGCTTTGTTCACCGCGAAGTTGTGGTTGAAAGAAGTTTCCGTGCGAAACCTTCCTCTCAACTCATCTGTACTAGCCTGTCCACTGCCCGTCCGTTCTAAACGAGCTTTGGGAATTTATGCGAAAGGTTCACTACTGAACAGATACTCTACAGATGGTGCAGCAACTCTGCACACACTCATAAATGTACTCCGCGAAACGTTCGTTGGCAATGAAGTATATGGAAATTCGACACCATTCCCGACCATTCCCCTCGGGAATTTGTGATAAATTTGTTACAAAAGTACTGTCCGCCCATCATCTACCGGCGCAGACGGGTCACCTGCGAGATCACGATGTCGGCGGCCTGTTCGACCTCTTCCACCGTGTTGAATTCCGAGAAACTGAACCGAATGGACTGCAGCACGCGTTCCTCCCGAAAACCGCACGCCGAGAGCACGTGGCTCGGTTCCAGAGAGCCCGCGGTGCAGGCGGATCCTGCAGACGCGGCAACTTGTGCCATGTCGAGTCTCATCAGCAACGTTTCGCTTTTGACGCCCGGAAACCAGACGTTGAGAATAGTCGGAACCGCACCTTCGGGTGAGTTGAGTTCGGCGCCTTCCAACTCGCGCAGTCGATTCCAAAAGGCGTTGCGTACTTCCGTGAGGTGGCGCAGATGATCCTCCCACGATTTCGCCAGCCGCTCAATCGCCGCGCCAAAGCCGACAATCCCCGCGACATTTTCCGTCCCCGCTCGCCGCTCCCGCTCCTGCGAGCCGCCGTGCAAAACCGGAAGCCAGGGAGTGCCCTGGCGAACGAACAGAGCTCCCACTCCCTTGGGACCGTACACTTTGTGGGCGGAGAAACTGGCCAGATCAATCGCCGTTTCCAAGAGCTGCACCCGCTGCGTTCCCAGAGCCTGCACCATGTCGCTGTGCACCAGCACTTCGGGATACGCCTGTTTGACCGCTCTGGCCACATCCGTCACCGGCAACACTGCCCCTGTTTCGTTGTTGACCATCATCATCGAAACCAGACAGGTATCGGATCGAACGGCGTTGAGTACGTCGTCCGCGTGGACCGTGCCGTCTTCCCGCGGCGGAACAAGGGTCACTTCGGCCCCGAATCGCTTGAGGAAATCGCACGTGTGCAATACTGCGTGGTGCTCAATGGCCGTGGTGACGATATGCCTCCGGCCGCTCGCGGCCAAAAAGGCCCCCATGAGCGCTGTGTGAATCGACTCCGTCCCCCCGCTGGTGAACACAATCTCCGACCGCTCGGCGCCCACAAAGTCGGCGATGGCCGAGCGCGCCTTGTCCATCGCAGCTTTGGCACTGCGGCCGAATGCGTGTATGCTTGAGGGATTGCCATAGTTGTCTTGCCAATATGGGGCCATCGCCGCCAGCACATCGGGATGTACCGGCGTCGTGGCCGCGTTGTCCAGATAAATCATCTTGTCTCGTCCCTTGTCGCCCGCCGGTCGTCGGCATAGGTGCGACGCGCCGCAACGGGGTTAGATGTAGTACATGAAGTTGTTTCCGTTCTCGTGCTTCATGTCGACCAGGTCTTGCAGCGTCAACGAGTCGAGGACCGACATGATGGCGCTGCGCAGCCGCTCCCACAGTTCTTCCAGGCCGTCCTGCAAATCTTCGTCGACGATGGAAATCGGGCCTTCGAGCGTGAGGATGACCTCCGAGACCTTGATGTCGGAGGCGCGCTTCGCGAGGACGTAGCCGCCGTAGGCGCCACGAACGCTGCGCACAAGGCCGCTGTTGCGAAGCGGCGCAATTAGTTGCTCCAAATAGTGTTCCGACAGTCGCTGCCTATCCGCAATCGACTTTAACGACACAGGTGCTCCGGCCTCGTTCATGGCGAGGTCGACGAGCAACATTAATCCGTATCTACCTTTGGTAGAAATCTTCACCTTGCCAACTCCTTTTTGTTAAGAGGGCCTGTCCCTCGCAAGAAATTCTAGCGTCAGAAGTTCTAGCGCCGCCACTCGGGGAGCTGTATCTTTTCCGTTGGCTTTGGCCGGTAATACCGCTTCGGCGACATGTTAACCGGCCAGTAACTTTGGCTTTTCGCTGCCTCTGGATGGTCGTGCGGATAGATGTACCCAACGCCGCTGCCCAGTTTCGGCGCACCTGCGTAACCTGTTCCGCGCAAGTGAGGTGGAACTTTCAGCGGTACCCCCGCATCGACGTCGGCGAGCGCCTCGTTGATTGCCACGTACGCTGCGTTGGACTTCG